>JBPOHG010000135.1:0-2923 GCA_052035835.1 Bacteroidota bacterium
ACTTTCTACATAAGCCAGGTATGCTGTATCAAGTATAATGGCCTTCATTTTTGCCAGTTGAACTGTGTCGGAAAAAATATGCACATCCCCGGAATTGAGCCCATCTATTACAATGACCCATTGGAACCCATTTTTTATCAATGAATCCGCATCAGACCTGGCTGCCGAGACAACACTTTGCTGAGCAAATAATGCTAGCGGAAAGCAGGCAATATAAATAATGAAAACAAACTTCATGGCATAATGAGTCGTTTGAACTATTGAAAAATCACAACTTCTCTAAGATAATAAAAAGAAAGAGACATCATCGCTGAAAAGACTCTTTGCATACTTAAAAACAACAGAGAATCACAATAAATCTGAAAAAGTTATATAAACTGAAAATTTTCACTCATCCACATTCATCAACCTTACTATCCATTACCACACTTTGTTGCATTTGAAAAAGATGGGGAATTGCTTCTACAAACCAGGCCAGTACACTCATTTTTGATAGCGATACCTGCTTATAATTTTTTTGGTTCGATCCTTGAAAGAATATTAAAGTGCAGCAATGATGAACGCTCATATTTATTATTTTAAAAAATAACTGATGAAAAAGATTGCTCTCCTTTTATCCATCGCTCTCACCGCATGGATAATCTCCTGCAGTGATGACAACAATGTAAGTGAAAACCAATCGAGATTGGGTTTCCGTTTTACAGCAGACAGCTCTTCGCTCTACAATTTTGCAATACGGTTTGATACCACGACAGTATATGACTCTGCCTTTGGAACCAGTTTTATGAGTGAATACAGCGTTAGCAACTTATTTGACCCGCCCGCAGATACGCTTCGCTTTACAGTATACCCACCGTTTGAATGGGTAGGTACGGATGCCAATGCTGATGTGCGGTTGCAAATTTTGTACAACGGACAAATCATTGCAGATACAACAGGCCAATTAACAGGATTCGACAGGCCGGGCGGCATTACTGTTTCATCGGTATTTTAACAATCCTGGTTGAAAGAAATTGTGGATAAAAATAGAGAAGTAAAAAATCATCAATTCTGGCAATATTTTTTCTATAGAATAATAGTGCCTGGTGATATTGTTATTTAATAATGTAAAAAAACTCGACCGTTTATGAATACTTCCCAACTTTCAGCCCTGGTGACCGACAAAATATGCCAGTTGCTGCACCAGCTTTCGCGTACCAATAAAGAACTCGAAATGGCTGCAGATGAAATAGACAACCAAACGTTGCGCAGTGCTGTAGACGGCGTATCACATGAAAGTTACCAGTATGCAGAAGAATTATCTGCTGCTTTACATCAATTGGGATTGCCTTGTAACGAATTGCAGTTGTCCTTAACTGAAATACAATCCATTAAGCCACCAGCGGCCACAGAGCCTGCACATGAGATACCTGCCCTTTGTGAAAAAAATGAACAACTGGTCACTGCTGCATACCAGGATGTACTCGCCAACCTGCTTTCTGTTGATACACTTAAAGAAATGATCCTGTATCAGTTTACGGGAATTAAAAGCAGTTTTTATAAACTGAAGGCGCTAACGCAACTCAAACCAAGTTTTTAAGAATAATTTTTCTACGCTATACATCCGGCCATGCCCCAAACTGTGTAGCATATACCACGAAAAAAAATCCACATGACAGATGTAGCCAACCCAAAACAAACGGAGATCATATTTTATTGAATAGAATACTGTGATGTGGAAAAGTTTTTATCATCATGCTGTAAAAAAAAATACAGCACCGGCCATTTCAAACAGTGTTGAAACAACAGTATTTCATTTCATACAATGCTTGTAACTCAATTGATCCCAGCCAAGCGCAAAAGACAGCATTACAGCATTGAATGAGCAGTCACTTTTAAAATTTCTACCCATGCCCTGCAATCTTTTACAATCCCTGCGACATACATTAAAGCTGCCCGTTTTTGAACATGCAACAGCACCAGCGAATGAGGTACTGCCACCAAAAACCAGCGGTTCGGCCAAAAGGAAACTGGCCCAGGGAACCGTGATGGCAGTGCTGGTAGCATTGTATGAAAGTACACGTGCCAGGAAGCTGATCAATGCCATTGCTGACGCACCTTTGTACAGCGACTGGACTGCCATGATCTTTGGAGAAAATAAAAAACAGGTGGAAATGCATATTGCCAGCTATTCGGGTTTTTCGGTAACACAAATAGAACAGAAATTAAAGGAAGTGGCCCGTACCGCCATTGCCATCATTCGTGATTATGTTTCCAAAGATGAGAAGTATAAATATACCGACATCCATGAACTACTATTGGTGCAGCGGAATTACATCCTGCCCTACCTGCCACCTTCTTTAGAAATGAATACGATACTAAAAGAATATGGATTTGGGAATTCCAGCTACCAGGATTGAACCGGCTGGACACATAAAAAAGACTGTTGAAATACCGTTTGGTTCAAAAAATCACCTAACGTAAAGGATATCAATGGCAATTTTGGCAATATGTTATAACAACGAAAATTTGCCACAGGTTTGTGGCAATATGTTACAACACAGAAAATTTGCCACAAGTTTGTGGCAATGTTAAAATTTTTTATAAAGTTGCCACCAAACAGCCATTCCCTTTTACATAGGGCTGAACGCTGTTGCTGGTTGTTGCCTTACTTTTTTCCTACAGACAAGTATTCACCCTATTCATCATCGTTGGCGTATTGATGAAAAGGCAGTTTGCCGAAATCTTTTTTGTTGCGGAAATATGCTTCCACTTTATCGGGGTCGGTGGCATGAAAGGAATCGCCGCCGTCGCGGTGCAACACAAACCCTTTTTTTGCAGCAATATATTTGAAAGTGATATTCCTTGTCCACCGCCAGGCGCTTCCCCCATAATGATCAATAGAAAAATAGGCATGCTTCACCGTGATGCCCTGGTAAGGGTC
>JBPOHG010000145.1:0-13297 GCA_052035835.1 Bacteroidota bacterium
GCGCAACAGGCTTACGAGGCCATATGATGTACCCGATGGGAAAGTACAACTGGTACGGGTACCCTATTTCAACAGCGTAGAAATCACCAATACGCTTACCTGCCCACCATGGGATGGAAGCAAAGGCGGGGTGCTTGTTTTGAATGTAAGGGATACCATTACGCTTACGGGTAGTATTGATGTGAGTTCGAAAGGATTTCGCGGCGGTTTGGGGATGAATACCAACCAGGCAGGCTTTAACTGTTCACAGGATAATTATTTCTATCCGTTATCTGCCGGGGATTCTGCCACTACAAAAGGTGAAGGGATTGCTCCTGTTTCCAACAACAGGATTTCGGGCAAAGGGAAATTGGCCAATGCTGGTGGAGGCGGCAACTCCCACAATTCGGGTGGTGGCGGAGGGGCCAATGCCGGATCCGGCGGCTTTGGGGGATACCAGTTACAGGCTTGCCCAAATCCTCCATTTGATAACAGGGGCATTGGCGGGTTGGCACTGCCTTACAGCAATGCCCAAAACCGGATATTCATGGGCGGTGGTGGCGGTGCCGGTCATACTAATAATCCGCAAGGATTCACCGGGAGCGGGGGAAATGGCGGAGGGATTGCCATTATAAGGAGTAAGCACCTCAATGCTACCAGTGGCATGATCATTAGTAATGGGCAAAATGCAGCAGCCTGTACCCTACCCGGATCTGGTTGCCATGAGGGCATGGGCGGTGGCGGCGGTGCCGGCACTGTTTTGTTGGATGTGAATACCTATTCTAATAGCCTTACGGTAAATGTTATGGGTGGAAATGGCGGAGTAATGACAGATGCAGTCAATGGGTTGCTGGGGCCTGGTGGAGGCGGTGGCGGGGGCATGGTATGGTTTAAGCAAACTACACCACCTGCAGCAGTAGTGGCGCAACCCAACGCCGGTATCAATGGCACATGCATCAACCAGGGAAACGATGCATGGGGTGCAACCGAAGGTGGACTGGGGAGTAGTTTATTATCACTTTCTATACCGATAGATACCGTATTGTTTACGTCAAATATCGATTCGGTAAGGATCAAAGACAGCCTCCTGGGTTGTGCACAATTTCAGTTTACCGGTATCGCTTATACGAACAATTTCCCGGTTACAAGCTGGGAATGGGATTTTGGTGATAGCAACGGGGCTTCTACTCAAATCGCTACGCATACATACAGTTCACCGGGTAGTTACCATGTCACCCTGATTGTTACGGACGTGAATGGTTGTAAGGATACCGTTGTTAAAGTAATCAATAGTGTCAGTTCAATCGTTGTAAATGCCGGTGCGGATGTTACTATTTGCAGTAACAGCCCTGTTTCTGTCAATTTGCAGGGAATTTCTTCAGGTAGCGGATATTCCTGGCAACCCGCGGCACTATTAAATAACAGTACCATTTCTAACCCAACTGCCACCATTAGCAATACAACTACATTCTACTTAACATCTCCCGGTGTTACAGGCTGTTCTGCTATAGATTCTGTACTAGTTACCATCAACCCAATACCTACGCTGAATACCGTCAGCAATACTTCTATTTGCAGGGGTGATAGTTTACAACTCAATACTACCAGTAATGCATCCACGCACCAATGGTCGCCGGCAACTTCTGTAAATAATTCGTCTACCCAAAACCCCTGGTTCACCGATACTACCACACAGGTACTGGTTGTAACAGGATCCAACCCTACCGGCTGTTTTGCCACCGATACCGTAACAGTCACAGTAAAACCGGTTCCGGTAGTGCGTACGGTTGCTGATACCACTTTATGCGGACCGCAAAACATCGCCATCAGCAGTACCGGTGCTTCTTCCTATTCCTGGGCTCCGGCTGCAGGGTTAACCAATCCCAATATTGGAAACCCGGTCTTCAATGGCAGCCTCCATCAAACCTACAGCTATGTCGTCACAGGAACTGCAGCCAATGGCTGCTCGGCAAAAGACAGCCTTAACATCACTGTCAACCCACAACCTGCTGTAACCACCATCAGCAATATTTCTATTTGCAGGGGTGATAGTTTGCAACTCAATACTACCAGTAATGCATCCACGCACCAATGGTCGCCGGCAACTTCTGTAAATAATTCGTCTACCCAAAACCCATGGTTCACCGATTCTACCACACAGGTACTGGTTGTAACAGGATCCAACCCTACCGGGTGTTTTGCTACCGATACCGTAACAGTTTTGGTAAAACCATTGCCGGATGTACAAACCATTGCCAATGTAAATACCTGCACCAAAGATTCGGTTAGGTTGTTTACGACGGGGGCTCAATCATATACATGGACGCCTCCGGGCAACCTAAGCAACACAAACACATCGGCTCCCTTACATACAGGAATTGGTACATTTACCTATTATGTGACAGGAACAGCACTCAACGGATGCATTAACCAGGATACAGTGCATATTAGCATTGGCAACAAACCTGTTTTCGCAGCACCTGCAGGAGCTACCATATGTGAGAAAGACAGCATCCGACTTAATGGAAATAACGGTAATGCGTACCAGTACAGTTGGTCGCCGGCCGCCTACCTCAGCAATGCGTCTATTGAACACCCAATGGCAAGTCCGCCGGCGACCACAACATTTACCCTTACTATTTATGATGCCGTTTGTAATTATGACAGCATTTTTACAACGATCCTATTGGTAAACCCATTGCCAACTGTTTCGGTTACCAAATCAAATGACATTGATTGTGCGAGGCCATCTGCCAATTTATTTGCGCTCGGTGCAAATGCGTATAGTTGGTCTCCTACAGCCGGACTTAACAATCCGGGCATTTACAACCCGGTAGCCAATCCGGAAGCAAACACCACGTATGTGGTTACCGGTACCGATGCAAATGGATGCAAACAAGCCGATTCGGTTACGATTAATGTAAAAGGGCAGCATTATTATGGCTTCAATATCCCCAATTCATTCACGCCCAATGCTGATGGACTCAACGATTGCTTTGGGGTAAAATACTGGGGCGACGCAGATGAATTCATTTTATCAATTTTCAACCGTTGGGGGCATAAAGTTTTTGAAACCCGTGACAAATCCGGATGTTGGGATGGTAAGTTCAACGGATTACCTGCTTCTGCCGGCAATTATGTATTTATTTTAAAAGGAATTACCCGCTGCGGGCCTGTAAATAAAAAAGGAAACTTATTATTGATCCGATGATAATTTTTCCAGGAAAAGCGCCAACCCTTTACGCTTGTCATCGGTTAGCAGGAAATTGATGTTTTTTGTATAATATTTGTTCAGGTCATATGCCTTGAAATCCTGTGCATCGGCGATCTCTTTAATGTGCTGCAAACCGGCTCCGGTAGCTTCATTAAATCGGCCAAGCATGTCGGCGGGCAGTTTTTTATTAGCTACCCATGCTGCAAATACAAATGGGAGTTTGGTATAAGATTTCCAGGCTGTGCCCAGGTCGTAGATATAAGCAGCATGGCTTCTTAGTTCGAGCGCCCTGTCGCCAATGACCAAACCGGCGGCCGTACCCTGTATCTGTGACTCAAATCCACTCTGCGCATCCAATAAGGCGGGGTTGATCTTCCAGTAATTTTTAAGCAGCAATTTCAGCAGGGCTACAGAACTGCGGCTTTGGTAATCGAGGTAAACAGATTCAATGGATTCGAGCGGTACCTGGCTGAACAAACATACACTGGCAACCTCATCATCGGTAGCAATGCAGTAATCAGATACAATATGTGCCTGTGGAAGTGAAGGGATTGCTGCTACGGGTAACAAGCCTATATCTGCCCTGTCTTCAAAGAGCATGGAAGCGATATTGGCCGGATAATCGTACAACAACTCAATTTCATCCTGCATGGCTTTGGATTCAAGCCCATATACCAAAGGAAGGGCATTGCGATAACTAACTGCGGCGACCCTTATTTTTCTTTCCAAACAGATTCGATTAGTTTTGCCAAAATTACTTCAATCAGCTTATATCCATGCAACTATCTTCCCTTACCGCCATTTCGCCCATTGATGGCAGATACCATCGTTCAACAAAGTCGCTTAGCCAATATTTTTCTGAATATGCGCTCATTAAGTACCGGTTGAGGATAGAAGCAGCTTATTTTACGATGCTGGCCGAAAAGAAATTTTTTAAAGCTGATAAAAAGTTGTTACAACAGATGGATATGGTTTGTGAGAATTTTAGCGAGGCTGATGCAACGGTGGTAAAAGAAACAGAAAAAATAACCAACCATGATGTAAAAGCCGTTGAATATTTTCTCAAAGACCAATTAGAACTGATGGGTGCAGGGCACCTGAAAGAATGGGTGCATTTTGCACTAACCTCCCAGGACATTAACAATACGGCGGTACCCTTGTTGTGGAAGGATGCCATGGAACTCGAATACCTTCCTGCCCTATTGAACCTTCAAAAACACATCTTTGAATTAGCATCCCGATGGAAAGATATTCCAATGCTGGCTCGCACCCATGGCCAGCCGGCTTCCCCTACCAGGCTGGGCAAGGAATGGATGGTATTTGTTGAACGTCTTGAAAACCAGGTGCAGTTATTCAGTTATATCCCTTTCACCGCAAAATTTGGAGGCGCCACGGGTAATTTCAATGCTCACCATGTAGCATACCCGAAATTTAACTGGCTGTCATTTGCAGATGAGTTTGTAGAAGAAAAACTGGGATTACAACGCCAACAATATACCACGCAGATTGAGCACTACGATGTGTTAGCGGCACATTTTGATGCCATCAAAAGAATCAACACGATATTGATAGATTTTACAAGAGATGTGTGGACTTACATCAGCATGGAATACTTCAAACAGCAAACGAAAAAAGGAGAAGTGGGCAGCAGTGCCATGCCGCATAAAGTGAATCCCATTGATTTTGAAAATGCCGAAGGCAACCTGGGCATTGCAAACGCATTGCTCGAGCATTTGTCGGCGAAATTGCCTGTTTCAAGGTTACAAAGAGACCTTACCGATAGTACGGTACTTCGCAATATCGGCGTTCCGGTTGCCCATACCCTGTTGGCCATTGCATCCATTGAAAAGGGGCTTTCGAAACTGGTACTCAACCAGGGAAAAATACGGGCCGACCTGGATGATAACTGGGCTGTTGTTGCGGAAGCCATTCAAACGGTGCTGAGGCGTGAAAACTATCCCCAGCCTTATGAAGCACTGAAAGCACTTACCAGAGGGAAGGAAGGCATCAATAAAAAGACGCTCCATCAATTTATTGGCACTTTAAAAGTGAGTGCAGCCCTAAAAGCAGAACTTAAAAAAATAACCCCTGAAAATTACACCGGCTTATAAAGCATTTTTTAGCGTAAAATTGTATATTCATAGTCCCTAAAACTTATCCCATGCCCCGGATCCTTAGCCTTTTGGCTACCCTACTGCTCTTGGTAAACATTTGCAATTCGCAGGACTTATCATTGGGTTTACAGGCTTATTATCCTTTTAATGGAAATGCCAATGATGCAAGCGGCCATAACAACAACCCATCATTTAACAATGCCACCCTCACTACAGATAGAAACGGCAACGCAAACAGTGCTTATCGTTTTAATGGTATAAATAACTATATGAGAATTCCTAACAGCGCTTCGCTGAACACGACGGGAGCATTATCGCTTTGCGTTTGGGTAAGAGTGAATGGCTACTATCAGGGTACCTGTCATGGGAATTCGATCATGATGAAAGGGGATGATGATTTTTTGCCTGGCAATTATTTTTTACGCTACGACGATCACCTATTTACCAATTTAGCGAATTGCACTAATATGGTCGTTGATGAAACGCATCAATGCTTTTATGGCCACACAGCAGATGCTTCAGTACCTGGTTATACGCCTTACATACAAACCGGCGCATGGCAGTCGGTTGTGTACACGTCCGACGGAACCAATAGTAAATTGTATGTTAATTGTGAATTAAAGGCCAGTGGTTTTTTAGGGGGCGATTCTTTCACAAATATCTATGACCTGTTTTTGGGTAAAATGAATCATCCCACTTATCCATATTGGTTTAATGGAGATATGGACGAAGTACGTATTTACAACCGGGCGCTTACCCAGGAAGAAGTGAATTTGTATGGGGGCTGTAATGCCGCAGCTGATTGCAATAGCTGGCTTTATGCCCCCAATCAGTTTTCTTACGTTAGGGTTGGTGACTTAGATATAACCGGAGATCAACTCACGATTGAAGCAGTAGTAAACAGAACTACGCCATATTTACCAGGAACAGGCGACGATACAGAAGGAGATATTGTTTCTAAACATACAGATCCCAGCGATATTAATTACTTGCTCAGGCCTAATCATGCCTACATTGGAACTACAAATGGATTTTTTGGAACACCTGATATTTGTGATTTAGAATTAAATAAATCTTATCATGTTGCTATGGTATATAATGGTTCTACCCTGTCACTTTATAGAAATGGCCATTTGATGAGCCAGGTAACTGCTACAGGTAACCTCATACAAAACAATTTAAATTCACAGATTGGTCATTACCCTGCAGCATTTTGGAATACGCAGTTCGTTGGCTATATCAATGAAGTGAGGATATGGAACGTTGCCAGGACCCAGGCAGAAATAAATACATACATGAATAAGAGCCTGCCCAATCCTACCACTCAAACCGGGTTACTGGGATATTATACTTTTGATGACCTGCTTAATAAACAAGGCAATGCCGCCTTTAATGGTGCGTTGTTTGGGGCAGCCACAATCTCTAATACCAACCCGAATTGTACCTTCCTGGCCGACAGTTGCAATTTCATCCTGCCGGTTTCACTTACTGATTTCACAGCATCGGTATACAATAAAAAAAGTGTACAACTGCAATGGAAAACAGAACAGGAATCGGGCATGTCATCGTATATCATTGAAAGAAAAGACCCTTGGGGAAGTTTCATTCAGATTGGTTTAGTACAACCCCGGAATACGGCTGGTACCCACACTTATTCATTTTTGGATTTGAATGTGTTTCCCAATACAAATTATCAATACAGGTTACGACTGGTGGATGCTGATGGATCGGCGAGGTATTCGGAAGTGAAAAATATCATGATCATTTTCAACGGGATGCAGCTCACGATAGCGCCCAATCCAGCTAATGAAATGTTTAAGATCACCGCATTTAATACGGGTTCTATTTCAAAGTTGTTCATTTATAACAACAGCGGACAAATCGTAAGGTCTGTTGATCAGTTACAGGAATCTGTTTCCAGGGACATCCCTACGGGCGATTTACCTGCTGGTATGTATTACATTGTATTAATCTGCGGCAATGGCAGGATAACTGAGAGGTTGGTTGTTGCCCGATAATTTACCATTTTGAATAGTCTAAATAAAATCCCCGCAAATAGAATGTGGGGATTTTTAATTCATACAAAGGTTTTCTGTTTGCTATTTGTGTATCTCACTGGTAAAGTGAAACTCAATATCAGGGTTATTCGTTCGTTCGGTATTTAAAAACCACTCACTTTGAGCCAGGTAAACGAGGTGGGAGTCTTTATCCTCGGCAATATTGGCCTGCTTGTATTTTACAAAATCATCCAGTTTTTTAGGATCCTTACTGGTTAACCAGCATGCTTTATAGAAAGGCAGGTTATTCATTTGAACGGAAGCGCCATATTCCTGCAACAGCCGGTACTGGATTACTTCAAACTGAAGTTCACCCACACAGCCAATGATCTTTTTATTCCCGCCAAACTGGGTAAACAATTGAGCCACACCTTCATCCGTAAGCTGCATTAATCCTTTTTCTAACTGCTTCGTTTTCATTGGATCTTTGTTCACTACCTCTTTAAAAATTTCAGGAGAAAAACTCGGTATGCCGGTATAGAAAAAATCCTCTCCTTCGGTAAGCGTATCCCCAATTTTGAAGTTGCCGGTATCAAACAAGCCCACCACATCCCCGGGATATGCTTCTTCAATTACATCCTTCTGGCGGGCCAGGAAACTATATGGGTTGCTAAACCGCACATCCTTATCGAGCCTTACATGGTGATAATAGGTATTGCGGGCAAACCGTCCGCTACATACCCTTAAAAATGCAATACGGTCGCGGTGTTTCGGATCCAGGTTGGCATGTATCTTAAATATGAAGCCACTAAATTTATCTTCAGCCGGCTTTACATCCCTGGCCGTAGTATGACGGGTACGTGGCGTTGGGGCAATGCGCACAAAAGTGTCGAGCATTTCCTTTACCCCAAAATTATTAACAGCACTTCCAAAAAACACGGGCGACGTTGTGCCGCTGAGGTAATCATCTACATTGAGGTCACCATAAACACCACTGATCAATTCCACATCCTCCCGAAGGATCCCGGCATCTTTTTCGCCTATAGTTGAATCTAATATAGAATTTGATAAGTCATTTATTTTCAACACATCATCGTCTGATGCCTTTGTGCCGGCAGTGAATAATACCAGGCTCTTTTCATGAAGGTCGTACACCCCTTTGAAATCCTTACCGCTGTTGATGGGAATGGTCATGGGGTGCAATTGTATTTTCAGCTCTTTCTCAATCTCCTCCAGCAAATCGAACCGGTTTTTTCCGTCACGGTCCATTTTGTTGATAAACACAATCACCGGCGTTTTACGCATCGAAATCACTTCCATCAGCCGGCGGGTTTGTTCCTCTACCCCATTCACGCTATCCACTACCAATACTACACTATCTACCGCAGTAAGCGTACGGTATGTATCCTCCGCAAAATCCTTGTGGCCGGGGGTATCCAACAGGTTGATGAGGAAATCCTTGTACTCAAAAGTCATCACACTCGTAGCCACACTGATACCACGCTGCCGCTCAATCTCCATAAAATCACTGGTGGCATGCTTCTTTATCTTATTGCTCTTAACCGCACCCGCCGTTTGGATGGCGCCACCAAACAGCAGGAATTTCTCCGTAAGGGTTGTTTTACCGGCATCCGGGTGTGATATAATGGCAAACGTCTTTCGCTTATTGATTTCGTTGATGTATTTCATGCGGGCGCAAAGGTAAAGAATGATGAACAGATGAACGATAATTTAAGATTACTATGAACGGATGCTAACGCAAAACCCACCCATAAACCATTAAACCTTTCAACCCTTAAACCCTTAAACCCATAAACAAAACGGTCAACGTATTTTAGGCTTGCACAAACCTTAAACCTTAAACATTAAACTTTAAACATTAAACCCTCAACCCTTAAACCCTCAAACCTAATAAAATCACAAACATGCCCCCTCCACCTCTAAACCTTTAAACTTCCCTACCTTTGCATTCCGGGGCTGACCGGTTTTGACAGCATAGATCTTTGTAAGTGTAAGCATGTAGTGCGTTGGATAATTAGCACTTAAATCTGAATATTCAAACTTTAAATGGCAATACACAGTATGCCATGGCTGCCTAATCGATAGATTAGCAACCATTAGGGCCGCCGAACAGGTTTGCCTGTTACCAGGTTCCGCCGCCGACTCAAAACAAATACAGGTTGCTTCCTGCGAATGAAGTGACGCCGGACTAAGACCATCCTTCTAAGGAAATAATTGGTTTGTTATGCCCCTGCTGTTTCCCTACAATCAATGCATAAATAAACATGTAGAAAGCTTATGACGGATATGTTTGGACCAGGGTTCGATTCCCTGCAGCTCCACCAAGGCCTCTTTGTAATCCTTATAAAGAGGCTTTTTTTCATTACACCCGGTAAAATTTTCCTCTTTTGACGCCACAACAATCATACGAAAGCATATTAGCCCATCAAGACAGCCAACTAAAATCGCTTAAAAAGAAAAAATCGCTGCTTGCCTGGCTAAGGCTGCTAAGCATCGTACTGGCTGCAGGAATCATTTACGTCAGTGGTGGCTTTACCGGTTTTTCTATAATAAGTTCGGTCCTCTTGCTCATCATTTTCTCCCGGCTTATTTATGCAGATATCGCCAATAGAGACCAAATCCGCCACACCGAATACCTGATGCAAATTACCGGCGACGAATTGCAGGCACTCAAAGGTTTTAACCAGCAGTTTCCCGATGGCGAAGAATGGAAGCCCAAAGAACATCCCTATGCTGCCGACATTGATATCCTCGGCCATGCATCCCTTTTTCAGTATTGTAACCGGACCAACTCGGCTCCCGGCGCATCCTTGTTAGCAAACTGGCTGCTTCACCCTGCCAATAAAAACACGATTCTGTTAAGGCAGGAATCTGTTAAAGAACTCGCCGGCAATATCCATTTACGGCAGGAATTGCAGGCTTACGGAAAGGAATACCCGATTTCTATTGAAACAGTCAACCGCCTGAAATCCTGGCTCTCCGAACCTCCCGTTGTTTCGGGTAATAAGTTTTGGATATGGATGCGCTTCCCAATGTCTTTTTTAGGTATTGCTTCCACCATGGCAGTGATAACAGGTTGGTTACCCGAAAACATGTATTATAGTTTTTTATTGCTGATGGGGCTGATCGCTTATTATGCAAACAAGCTCACCATGCCTGTTCATGAAAAATTATCAAGGGTGGCCAATCAATTGCAAACCCTTTCTCATAGCCTGGCCCTGCTTGAAAAAGAATCTTTCAAAGCTCCGTTGTTGCAGGATATCCAACGCGATTTTACTGGAGGGCCACGCAAAGCTTCTGCCCGTTTAAAAGCCTTACAACGTATACTCGACCGGCTCGACCTACGGTACAATATTGTATTGGCCGTGCCGCTGAATGTACTATTGCTTTGGGATATCCACCAGATTTTTGCCCTCGATAAATGGAAATCAACCTATGGCGATGGCGTAGAAAAATGGTTTTCCCGCTTGGCCGAAATGGAAACACTGGAAAGTTTTGCCTGCATGCATTTCAATCATCCTGATTGGGTGTTCCCTACCATTGAAGATGGCTATTTCAACATTCGCAGTACGGAGCTAGGGCACCCGCTAATACCGGAAAAAAAACGGGTGACCAACCCTTTGCAGCTTGCATCAAAAGGCTCGGTATTATTGGTGACTGGCAGCAATATGGCAGGCAAAAGCACCTATTTACGTAGTGTAGGCGTAAACGTTGTACTGGCAATGGCCGGTGCCCCGGTATGTGCAGGGTCTTTTTCATTGACCCCGGTTCAGTTAATGAGCAGCATGCGTATTGCCGACAACCTGGAAGAAAGTACATCTACATTTTATGCAGAATTAAAAAAGCTCAAGCAGATCATTGAAAACGTAAATGCGGGCAAACCGGTCTTTGTGTTACTGGATGAAATCCTCCGTGGCACAAATTCCCACGACAGGCATACAGGTTCTGATGCATTGATCAGGCAGTTGATTCGGCATGATGCTGCAGCCATCGTGGCCACTCATGACCTCGAACTCACCGCTATCGAAAAAGACTTTCCGCAACAAATCATCAACCAGCACTTCGATGTGCAGGTACAAGGCGAAGAATTGTATTTCGATTATAAACTTAAAAACGGCATCTGCACTAGCATGAATGCGTCTATTTTGATGAGGAAGATCGGAATTGAATACGAGGAAAAGTAAAAAATCAAGATTGAAAACCCAAGCTACACAAATAAGAACATCTAACCGGTAATTTTAAAAGCCCAAGCCGAAAACATTATCTGTAATCAAATACAAACAACATTAAAATATAGTACCCTTAAACCATTAAACCCTTAAACCCCTCACCCCCTCACCACTTCCTCAATCTCCTCCATGGAAATGCCGTTATGGCTTTCGTCATAAATACATTCACCGTTACGAATGATTAATATTTGAGGTGATTCGTGGTAAACGCCAAAAATTTCTGCCACCTGGTTCGACAATGGGCGGTTTTGAAGTAAGTCGAGGTAATAAAACTCGGCATTAGCAGCCACCTGGCTTCTTTCGAGCCTGGTTTTAGCCATATTACTGATGCTACAGCGGGTGCTGTGCTTAAATATAATCTGCGGAATTTCGGCAGAACGCCTGGTAATTTCTTCTAACTGCGCTGCCGATTGAAGTATTTTCCAATCCATTATGACTGTACCTGTTTTGCAGCAGGCTGGGCTTTGGCAACAGCCGGGCAGCCGGTTTTCCTGCTAGAACCACAACTGGTAAGCATAGAAACCGCCAGGATACCTGCCAATGATGCCAACAATAACTTTTTCATTTTCTGATTGATTTGGGTTTTACAAAGATACTATACGAACGGTAAACGTAAAAACACGGTAAAAATTACTTTTGTTAATATTTTTCTGTATGCACTATATTGCAGGTGCTAACTGAAACCAAATAATTTCTTAAACAACCCATTCAGCGTGATGCTACAATTAAAACGCCCCCTGGCTTTTATCGACCTGGAAACAACCGGAGTAAATTTATCCACCGACAGAATAATTGAAATTGCCATTATTAAAGTCTTACCCGACGAAAGCAGGCAGGTAAAACGTAAGCTTATCAACCCGCAGATGGCCATTCCAAAAGCATCCAGCGATATACATGGCATTACAGATGACATGGTAAAAGATGCCCCTACTTTTAAACAGGTTGGCAATGAGATAAAGCAATTCCTCGAAAATTGCGACCTGGGTGGTTATAACAGCAACCGTTTCGACATTCCTATGTTGATGGAAGAATTCCTTCGTGCCGACATGGACGTTGACCTTAGCAACCGCCGCATGGTTGATGTGCAACATATTTTCTATACCATGGAACCCCGCACCTTGTCGGCCGCCTACAAGTTTTATTGCCAAAAAGAACTCGTGAATGCGCACAGTGCCGAAGCAGACGTAAATGCCACCATTGATGTGCTGCTCTCCCAGGTACAACGATATAACAACCTCGGCAATTCGGTAGATTCGATACTGGGTGCCATCGGTGAAGACAAAATTGTAGACTATGCCCGCCGTTTTATTTTTGATGATAAAGGAGTTGAAGTATTCAATTTCGGGAAATACAAAGGCCGTCCGGTTGCAGATGTGCTCAGGTCTGAACCACAGTATTACGACTGGATGATGAAAGGCGATTTCCCGTTACATACCAAGCAGAAACTCACTGAGATACTCAACCGTACGCTGTTAAAGAATAACTAAAAGCCGCCCGTTAACAAAACAGCCCGGAAATCTCAGCGGGAAATAGTATATTCGTACCACACCCGGAACAGGACTACTTTGGAAAAACTGGTTATTATACCTACCTACAACGAAAAGGAAAACGTTGAGCGGATTATTACGGCCGTGTTTGAACTACGGCAACACTACCATGTGCTGATCATCGACGACGGATCACCGGATGGTACCGCCGCGATTGTAAAATCACTGATTCCCCGTTATCCCGGACAATTATTTA
>JBPOHG010000006.1:0-14021 GCA_052035835.1 Bacteroidota bacterium
GTACCGGAACCGACACCGATTCCTTTGCATATGCAAATGATGGTTGCCCTTCGGTACTCATATCAATCCCGTTGCGCTATATGCATACCACGGTTGAAATGCTCCACAAAGATGATATTGAGCATACCATTAAACTGATGTATGAATCCCTGCTGGCATTAACGCCAAAAACCAATCTCAGCTATTTTAAATAAAGTAGTAAAAAAGGATAACAGAAAACCGGTTGTATGAAAACAGCCGGTTTTTTATTGCTGTTGACATCCACTTCATAAATGTGCTGTAACTTGCGTGCATGGAAGATCAACAAGGGAAATACCTGCGGCTGTTTGGAACATTGTTTTTATGCTTCCTCGGTTTTATTGCTTCGGTGGTACTGCTGTTGTTGCTGGTGAAATTGTTATTTGGTGTACTCAGTTATATACCCTGGCTCAATTATATATATACCCTTGCCATTATCTTATTGCCGGGTGCTTTGTCAATCAGCATATGTTATATTTACTGGAAGCGTACAAAATTCCATCCATCCCCTGTTGCCAGGGCCATCTCTTATGCAGTATTTGCTTTTTTTATAGTGGGCTGGATGGGTGTAATGGTTTATGATATCATTCATTTTTTCCGATTTGCACACCCCGGTATTGAACGTTACCTTTCTTATGAGAAAATGGCATTGGTATCAACGGTTGCCTCTATATTCCTGATAGGTGTTTTGCAGGCGCTCACCACCGAGAAAGAAAAAGACTGGATGGAGAGGTCTAAACATTAAAAAAGGAGCCGAAGCCCCTTTCTCATATTGTTTTATTGGTTATTGTTTTAACAGTTTTTCGGTAGTGAGTGTGCTGCCATCTTCGGCCAATACCTGCAGTACGTAGGTGCCGGTTGCCATTAACGGGAGGCTGCTGATATTTTTCCTGTTGTATCCTTTAGCAACATTGATAACGGTGCTGTATACCCTGCGTCCATTTGCATCGGTGAGGCTGCATTGCAAAGCCTGGGCTTTGTTGCTCATAATATCCATGCTGATGCTTTGGTTGAATGGATTGGATAAGATGGTAATGCCGCTGTTCCCTGATACAAATTTCACACTGGCCACAGGAGAGAAGCTAAAGCGCCCGTCGATATGTGTTTGCCGGATGCGGTAAAAATTATCACCATCTACAGGTTTAGGGTCGAAGCTATTGTAGTTTTTAATGGTATTGCTGTTATCACGTGAAGGGATAACCGCAATTGTATTCCAGCGGATGCCACCGTTGGTGCTGCGTTCTACTTCAAATTGTTTGTTATTGGTTTCTGAAGCGGTAGACCAGTTGACGCGAACCCCGCTTCCCTGGCGTTTGGCATCTATTCCCAGGAATGCTACGGGAAGCGGTGAGCCCGAGGGGCAGGTAGCCAGTTTTAGGTCATCAATGGCAAAATCATTCCCACAACCGCCGCTGACACCGTCCGACAAAGTAATCCGCATTTGGGTCACAACAAACGGCGCTGTAGAAGGTAGTACAAACACACCCCCCAGGGATATCCAGGTAGGATTGGAAGATTGAGGAACAGCGGCAGAACTTACGGGTGAATTGGTTAATTCTACCCAACTGTTGCTGGCTGATAAATATTCTATCTTAAATGTAATTTCCGGCAGCAGGGGATTGGGGGCGCAGGTGCCCGGGGTATTGAGGTTCATCAGGTAAAGGCTGGCCGAATAATTTCCGGCTGCAAATCCCGTTACAACAGTCGTTGTATGCGAAAAAAACGTTTCTGAATTGCCATTGATGATAAGCGCCTTGCCATCGGTATCTCCGGCGGTATGGTCATCGGTATTATGCCAGCCGGGGTATTGCTCGGTATTATTGATAACACGGTAAGTACCTTCGTTTACCAATTCCCCGGATGCCTGGTAAGTTAAACTGCCGGGAATAATATCGGGATGGGAGCTGGCAGTGGTGCCGGTTCCAAAATGCTCCGACCAGTAAACAACCTCATCGGTACAAAATGCCTGGGCATTAACTGTAGATGGAAATGATGCTGCTAACAACAATACGACAGCAAGTAAAAATGTTCTGCTCATATCAAAAATTAAATAATTGTGTCCCTGAATAAACAATTCAATGGTATCCGATTGGATAACAACATTAACAAAATTTACGGGGATTGGTTTTGCAGAGAATGCGGTGGAATCAGGAGCTGAAAAGTTGTTCAGCAGCGTAAAACTATATGTTTTTGAGGATATTACATATCAAAAAATAAAATTCCCCCTGAAGAATCAGGGGGAATTTTCTTTAACCCTTAAAACAACCAACATGAAATCAGTTGATTAGTTAGAAGGATAAACGTAAAAAAGTTTAAGAAGGTTTCCTCTATATTATGTTAAAGCCAGTTCGAGTACCTGTTGCATGGTCTTTACGTAATGAAAACGGATCCCCTGTATGAATTGGGGGTTGATCTCTTCCACGTCTTTCTCGTTCTGCCAGCACATGATAATTTCCTTGATCCCCGACCTTTTAGCAGCCAGTACTTTTTCTTTAATCCCGCCAACAGGAAGTACTTGTCCACGCAAAGTGATTTCCCCGGTCATTGCCAGGTAAGGCTTTATCTTTCTGCCTGTAAAGGCACTGGCAAGCGCCGTCATCATGGTGATACCGGCACTGGGCCCGTCTTTTGGTACAGCTCCTTCTGGGATATGGATGTGCACATTGTTTTTTGATAACAACTCCGGTTTGATGCCTACTTTTTTCGCATTCGCCTGAATCCAGGTCAGCGCCGTGCTGGCACTTTCTTTCATCACATTGCCCAGGTTACCGGTAAGTTTCAATTCTCCCTTTCCTTCACAGAGTTGCGCTTCAATAAAAAGGATATCACCACCAACATAAGTCCAGGCGAGGCCCACTGCTACTCCCGGCATGTTGGCCATCTTGTACAACTCATTGCTGTACCTGGGTTTTCCCAATATCTTTTCGATATCCTGGCTGGTAATGGTGGCTTTCAGTTTTCCTTTCATCACCAGTTCTTTGGCCTGGTAGCGCATGATACTGGCAAGCATTCGGTCTAATTCACGTACGCCACTTTCACGGGTATAATCGGCAATCACTTTCTCAAGCACCTGGTCGTTCATTTTAAAACTGGTTGGTTTTAATCCGTGCATTTCTTTTTGCTTCGGCACCAGGTGTTGTTTTGCGATCTCAATTTTTTCTTCGATGGCATAACCGCTCAGGTCAATGATCTCAAGCCTGTCTCGCAATGCCGGCTGTATGCTGCTGAGGCTGTTGGCTGTAGCAATGAACAACACTTTACTCAGATCATATTCAAGCTCAAGGTAATTGTCATAAAAAGAATTGTTCTGCTCAGGGTCCAATACTTCCAGCAATGCAGATGAGGGGTCGCCACGGTGGTCGCTGCCCACTTTATCAATCTCATCCAGGATCATAACCGGGTTGCTCGATTTCGTTTTACGGATCGATTGTATGATACGTCCGGGCATTGCTCCTATATAAGTTTTGCGGTGGCCGCGTATTTCGCTTTCATCGTGTAAGCCGCCCAGGCTCACCCGTACATATTTTCTGTTGATGGCCGCAGCAATGCTTTTGCCGAGGCTTGTTTTTCCTATTCCGGGCGGGCCGATAAAGCAAAGGATGGGGCTTTTCATATCGCCTTTTAATTTCAATACGGCGAGGTATTCTAAAATGCGTTCCTTGATCTTGTTCATTCCATAATGATCGTGATCAAGTATTTTTTTTGCTTTCTTCAGGTCATAGAGGTCTTTGGTACATTCATCCCAGGGAAGGTCGAGCAATAAATCGAGGTGGTTATACACTACCGAGTAATCGGGTGTAGAAGGGTGCATGCGTTCGAGTTTCTCGATCCCTTTATGAAACATTTCTTTTGCAGCTGCAGGCCATTTTTTTGATTCAGCCTTTTTCATCATCTCTTTCACTTCTGCAATATTTTCTCCTCCCAGTTCATCCTTTATGGCTTTCATCTGTTGCTGAAGAAAGTAATCTCGTTGTTGTTTATCGAGTTCGGCCCTGGTTTTATTGGTTACTTTATTTTTTAGTTCGGCATATTGCAATTCGGTATGCATCAGGCTCATCAGCAATTCGGCCCTTGCCTTGAGATTGCTGATCTCCAGTAATTTTTGTTTTTGTTTGAGGTCGCTGTTGAGGTTGCTGCTCACAAAATGAATGAGGAATGCCGGATTTTCGATATTCTTGAGAATAATCGCAGCCTCACTGGGAAGGTTAGGCGAAAGCCCTACGATTTGCGATGCAAGGTCTTTAATGCTGCTCACCATTGCATTGAAATCCTCATCCCCCGATAAGCTTTCTTCCTCCAGTAATTGTATCGAAGCTTTAAAATAAGGGTCATCTGTAGTTATTTCCTGTATTTTAAATCGCTTACGCCCCTGTATGATGATGGTAGTGCCGCCATCAGGCATTTTAATCAGTTTAACAATCTTTGCAACAGTACCAATATTTTCAAGGTCGCTAACAGTAGGCTCTTCAATATTGCTGTCTTTTTGCGCCACCACACCTACCAATTTGTCAGATTTATAGGAATCTGAAACAGCTTTGATGCTTTTATCTCGGCCAACGGTAATGGGTATTACTACGCCGGGAAACAAAACGGTATTGCGTAATGGCAGTATGGGAAGTACATCTGGTATTGGCTGCGGGTCAGATCCGGCCTCATCTTCCTCGTTTAAAGGGATGATGGGCATAAACTCCATATCATCTTCGTTGCCCTGCAATAAAATATCTTTATACATAAATTTTTGTTCAACAGTCAATCTGACAAAATTACTCCCAAATCAGGGATTTTCGTGCAGAACTATATCTAGTCAACTTTGATGCCGAATATCAGATGCATTGTAATAATGGCAGCAACGGCCCACATCATTGTTAAGCAGCAACATGTATAGTATTAAACAGTTATTTTTGCGGCGATGGAGATTACCTGTACTGCACTAGAAACGGAGATTTTACAAAATATTGCTGCCGCAGCCGGGAAACTGGGGGTAGATTGTTATGTCATTGGTGGGTTTGTTCGGGATAAAATTTTACAACGCCCTACAAAAGATATCGATGTGGTTTGTATTGGTGACGGAATAGCACTTGCACATGAAACAGCTTTGATGTTTCAACCTGCGCCCCACGTTAATTTTTTCAGGACTTTTGGAACTGCACAAATCAAAATTGAATTTCCCGGCAATGAAGCTGAAGGGTTGGCAGAAAGTACGCTTGAAATAGAATTCGTTGGTGCCCGCAAGGAAAGTTATAATTACGACAGCCGCAATCCGATTGTAGAGTCTGGTACGCTGGAAGATGATCAAAACCGCCGCGATTTCACCATCAATGCCCTTGCGATCAGCCTTAATAAAAATGACTTTGGTAAACTGATCGACCCATTCGGAGGTGTGGCAGATATTGCATCAAAAATCATACGTACCCCACTGGCACCCATTGAAACATTCAGTGATGACCCGTTGCGGATGATGAGGGCCATTCGATTTGCCACCCAACTGGGGTTTAGGATAGAAGATCAAACACTCGAAGCCATTTCAACAATTGCGAAGCGGGTCAGGATTGTAAGCCGCGAACGCATATCCGATGAACTCAATAAGATATTGCTGAGTAAGAAGCCTTCGATTGGTTTCGATCTCATGTACAAAACCGGTTTGTTGCATATTTTCTTCCCTCAAATGACTGCTTTGGCCGGGGCAGAGTATATAGATGGGAAAGGCCATAAAGATAATTTCTATCATACGTTACAGGTAGTTGATAACATCGCTGAAAATACCAATGACTTATGGCTTCGATGGGCTGCTGTTTTGCATGATATCGCGAAGCCTGCCACCAAGAAATTTGAAGAAGGCCATGGGTGGACTTTTCACGGGCACGAAGTAGTGGGGGGGAGGATGGTGCCAAAAATATTCACGCAGCTCAAATTGCCGCAAAACGAAAAAATGAGGTTCGTTCGCAAAATGGTAGAGATGCACCTGCGGCCCATCAGCCTCACAAAAGAAAATATAACAGATTCGGCTATACGCCGTCTTATCTTCGACGCAGGAGACGACCTGGAGCCATTGCTCACTTTGTGCAGGGCAGATATTACCTCCAAGAACAAACAAAAGGTAAAACGGTATCTCGAAAATTTTGAATTGGTGTTGCAACGTTGTGCCGAAGTGGAGGCAAAAGACAATATCAGAAACTGGCAGCCCCCGGTAACCGGCGAGATGATCATGGATTATTTTAAATTAACACCGGGACGGGTAGTGGGTGAAATTAAGAATGCCATCCGCGAAGCCATACTCGATGGGGATATCCCCAATGAGTACGAAGCTGCTCATGCTTTTATGATTACAAAAGGCCAGGAACTGGGGCTTACCATAGATAAGCAATCTTAATGGTAGATTATTTTAACAGCGCAAAACAGCCGTATACATTTCATTTTCATATAAATTTTCATATTTTTGATTATGGCTATATTAAAATTCAGGATTTACTGGGAAGAAGACGAGAGTACTTACAGAGATATCGTGATCAGGCACCAGCAGTCATTCTTTGACCTGCACAATGCCATCCTCAAAAGTTACGAATTCGACAATAAGCATAAAGCTACTTTTTATAAAAGCAATGATGCCTGGCAACAGGGGCGTGAAATCACCCTGGAGAAGTATGATAAAACTTACAAGGCCGAACCTTTGATCATGAGTGAGGTGAACATTGGTAGCCAGATTGCCGACCCCAATCAAAAATTTATCTACGAATACGATTTAAATAATAACTGGCATTTCATGGTTTAGTTGATTAGTGTAGACAAAGAAGATAACAAAAAAATCGACTACCCTTCGTGTGTTCGCACCGAAGGCATTGCCCCATCACAATACGGTACCAAAGGGATCATAGACAGCCGTTTGGCAGAAATGGAGGAAAAATATGACCTTCAGCCCGATGCAATGAAAGATGGTTTTGGCGAAGAAGGCGATGAGTCAGACGGCGATAGCCAGGGAGAAGATGATGTAGTGGCCGATGAAGCCAACGATGGTTTTTAACGACAGTATTTTCTGAAACATTATTGCATTGTTTAGGGTTCTGTACAAACTCAACAACATGAAGAAGACCTGCATTATTATAGCCGGCCCAACGGCTGTAGGAAAAACAGCATTTGCCATTGCTACGGCAAAAAAGTACCATACTTCAATTATTTCTGCGGATAGCCGCCAATGTTATGCAGAACTATCCATTGGCGTTGCAAGGCCTTCGGCAGAAGAACTGGCTGCCGTTCCCCATTATTTCATCGCTTCACACCATATACAGGAAGAGGTAACTGCTGCTGTTTTCGAAAAATTTGCATTGAACAAAATAACGGAGTTGTTCTGCCACCATGATGTTGTAGTAATGGTAGGAGGGACGGGTTTATACATCAGGGCATTTTGTGAAGGCCTGGATGAAATCCCTGCAGCAACTCCCATTGTTAGAAATAAAGTAACCAGGATGTTCGAACAGGGAGGCATAGCCGAACTGCAGTCCATGGTTAAAAAATATGACCCGGTATATTTTGCCGATGGCGAAATACAAAACCCCCGGCGGTTGATGCGTGCATTGGAAGTGTATTTTCAAACAGGCCAATCCATCCGGAGTTTTCAAAAACAGGAACCTGTTACCCGGCCATTTGAGATCGTGATAGTGGGCCTCGAATGGCCCAGGGAAGTATTGTATGAACGCATCAATAACAGGGTTTCCCAAATGATGGCTGACGGATTGTTAGATGAAGTAAAGTCATTGCTGCCATACCGCAACCTTAAAGCATTGGATACTGTTGGTTACCGTGAGTTGTTTGATTATTTCGACGGTAAACAACCGCTTGAAAAAGCAGTAGATATGATCAGGCAAAACAGCCGTCATTATGCCAAGCGGCAACTCACCTGGTTTAAGAAAGACCCCGCTATGCTTTGGCAAAGCCCTGCCAATGCATTGCCGGAGCTTGGTTAAAATTTTACGCCTACAGTAGCTACGATATTACCCTGGGTTTGTTTTAATTCGGCAAAGGTATTGTCCCTGTCTTCCAAACGGTAAGGTACGTCTACATCTTTCCTTACCTGGTGAACATACGTAATATCAGCAAAAAAACCTTTGTTGCGGTATCCCAATCCTCCACTCAGCATCATACGGTTAGCCTTAAACGCTGCATCTTTATAAGGGTTGCCATAATATGCAAAACCCAACCGCCCCATGATCACATTCAATTTAATTTCGCCACCCACCCTGAAATTAAAAGTGCCCTTGTAATAATCCTTAATCACTTTGTTGAGTGCCTTGTAGTATGCTTTTTCTTCTGCAGTTGGTTCTTCATTGAAACTGTGGAAACGGCTGCCCCGGTGGTGAACATATTCAATGTCGGCGGAGAGGAATGCACGTTGTTTTTTTACATTCTCAATTTCCCTGAATACATAGGAGGCGCTAACAATGGCTTTCCATGCAGTTGATTGGAAGTATTTGCTTTCACCCGGCTGGTTATTGGTAAAGCTGGTAGAAGAAACATGGAAAGATTTTACAGGGTTCTCCAGTTCTGTAAGCAGGGTAGTGGTCCGGGTATCTGTTAACATCATAACAGAAGGGCTGTGCAATGCCAGCCCTAAACGGATATGTTCTACCGGCCTGTAAATAGCGCCCAGCCTGATATTGGCACCGGCCCCCCTGGTTGTAAAATCATCTGTAAATGTAAAACTGTGAAAGCGGTTGCTGGTATCGCCACTGATGTCTGATTCGGTGAATTGCGTACGGCTGTTATAATCAACCAGTGGAATGCCAATCGATGCACCCCAATACCATTTATCCTTAATATTTTCTGCAAAACCCAGGGCCAGTTCATACATACCGCCCCTGGTCTTTTTTTCCATATCCTGCCGCAATGTTTTTCCGGAATCGAGCAGGTATTCAGGCGCTGCTTTAATCTGGGTAAATCCATTGATGGTAACCGTATCAATCAGGTAAGTAAACAAGGCGGGCGCCACTGTATAGGGCATGGATGAATTGCTGTATAGTACATCATTGATACTTTGGCCGCTTTTCGCAAATTCTTCGGCAAACTGTTCACTGAAGGAACTGTAATTATTGAGGCCACTGTACCGGATCGTATTATTGTAAACAGCCGTTTGATTGATGGCAATACTAAAGGCATTGCTTTTACCGGGATGGTACCGGTTTACTGATCCAATAATGACTCCACTGGTTCCAAAGCCGAGTGCATTTTTAGACTGGCTGCTGGCCGTTTCCCGGTATTGAATAGCATTCCGGTTCATGAAGAATGAAGGGGTGAGAACGGCTTCGCTGGTTTTGTAAAATCCGAGTCCGGCAGGATTTACAAAATTCGCCGT
Organism: Bacteroidota bacterium; assembly: GCA_052035835.1. Lineage (GTDB taxonomy): Bacteria > Bacteroidota > Bacteroidia > Chitinophagales > Chitinophagaceae > Ferruginibacter. Next base: position 9,362 of record JBPOHG010000006.1, read on the forward strand.
TATATCACCACCCAGTGACCCCATCGTACCGCCAATGGCCATATACCTGGCTGTGCCATTGTGAGGGTACCAACTGTACCGGATGGCATCTTCCGGTACCTGTGCATGGCTTTCCATGCCCGTATACATAATTGAAAAGAGGAGTACAATTTTTTTCATGTCACTTTGTTTACTAACGTAAAGGGATGGCTGCAGTATTCGCTGCTGCAGGGAATCAAATCTGTTTTCTATAATTCAGTAAGCTTGGTTGTATTCACTACCCACGCCCGGGCCTCGAAACCGGTGTTCCAGAACTATTGCTGCTTCCCGAAGATGAGGAGCCAGATGAAGATGGTGAATAACTCCTGGTGTCGTTGTTGGAGGAATTGTTGTTATTGTTATAGGCCGGTGTAATGTTGCGCCTGGTAGAAGACCGGGTATTGCTGTTGTTGTATTGCCTGCCGGTAGACATCCATTGGCCTGTGCCTGTTTTAGGGTCGATGATCCTTGTTTGGCTATGCTGGTAGCTCCCTAAATTGGTCATTCGCGGTGTGGTATTCTTTGGGTTTCGTATAATGGATCCTGTTATAAACACAGGGGCAGGATAATAGTATGGGTTGTAATAATAACCATATCCGTAGCCATATCGGTAAGGGTCGTAATGGCAATTGTAATCATCATTGAAATTGCGCCACCTGCGGTCGTACCTCGACATCCTGATTTCCCTTTCTTCGGAAGAACGGTAACGAACCGTTTCTTCTTCACGGGTGTTGTCTTTTTCTTCGATTGCCCTTACCGGCGAATAATAAAGGTCATCGGGTGTTTGGGTATTGCGGTACGTGTTGCTGCAACCTGTAACAGCTGCTGCGGTAATTGCTAATAGTAAAATTTTAAGGTTCATGGCGCAAGGTTTAAAAGATGTAGTTTGAAGTTGTTACTTTTGTGCGGTTCCTTGGCTGGCTTACTGCACAAAACTATACTGATAAGACGTTCATCTTGAATAACTTGCTGTTAAAGATGTGCTAAAGGTTCCCGGGCCTTCGCAAAGGCCCGCAAACAATGTAATAACATTCACACTATAAAAATGAGTAAAGAGTTAACAACAAGAGCGGCAGATTATTCCCAATGGTACAATGATCTTGTAATCAAGGGTGAACTGGCCGATTATTCAGCGGTACGTGGTTGCATGGTGATCAAACCATACGGATATGCCTTATGGGAAAACATGCGGGATGTGCTGGACAAAATGTTTAAAGAGACCGGCCATGTAAATGCATATTTTCCGCTGTTTGTCCCCAAAAGCCTGTTTGAGGCGGAAGAAAAAAATGCGGAAGGTTTTGCGAAAGAATGTGCAGTAGTAACACATTACAGGTTAAAAAATGACCCCAACAACAAAGGAAAGCTGATGGTAGACCCGGAAGCAAAGCTGGAGGAAGAACTGGTGATCAGGCCAACCAGCGAAGCCATCATCTGGAATACTTATAAAACCTGGATTCAGTCTTACCGCGATCTACCCATCCTCGTTAACCAATGGGCCAATGTGGTGCGCTGGGAAATGCGCACCAGGTTGTTTTTACGCACAGCCGAGTTCCTCTGGCAGGAAGGGCACACTGCCCACGCTACTAAAGCTGAAGCGGAAGAAGAAACCAGAAAGATGCTGGATGTATATGCTGATTTTGTGGAGCAATACATGGCAGTTCCTGTAGTAAAAGGGGTAAAAACAGCCAATGAACGTTTTGCAGGTGCTGAAGATACTTATTGTATTGAAGCCCTTATGCAGGACGGTAAGGCATTGCAGGCCGGTACATCGCATTTCCTTGGCCAAAATTTTGCCAAAGCATTTGATGTACAATTTCTGAATAAAGAAAACAAACAGGAATATGTATGGGCTACCAGCTGGGGTGTTTCTACCCGTTTGATTGGGGCATTGATCATGGCGCATAGCGACGACCAGGGATTGGTGATGCCGCCTCGCTTAGCGCCTTTACAGGTGGTGATTGTGCCAATTTACAAAGGGGAAGAGAGCAAACCTGTCATTGATGATAAAGCTGCGTTTATCGTAAAAGAGCTAAAAGCATTGGGAATTTCAGTGAAGTACGACAATAGTGACAATGCCCGTCCGGGATGGAAATTCGCCGAATATGAATTGAAAGGGGTCCCAGTGAGAATTGCTTTGGGGCTGCGTGACCTCGAAAACAATGTGGTGGAACTTGCTCGCAGGGATACCAAAGAAAAGAAAACAGTTTCCATGGATGGATTGGGCAGTTATGTGCACAACCTGCTGGAAGAGATTCAGCAGCAAATTTTCAACAGGGCACTGGCATTCAGGGATGAAAATATCAGGGAAGCAAACACCTGGGATGAATTTGTTCAAATACTGGAAGATAAAGCAGGGTTTGTTTCGGCACATTGGGATGGAACAGGAGATACGGAAGAAAAAATCAAAGAGCAAACCAAAGCCACCATTCGTTGCATCCCACTCAATAACCGCCAGGAATCGGGGGCATGTATCCTTACAGGAAAACCAAGTAGCCAGCGGGTATTATTTGCAAGGGCATATTAATGAATAATTGAAAAATAGTTAGGAAAAGGCATTGAATACTCAATGCCTTTTTTATATTTATAGTGTAATGCATTCATTCACCAAAACTATTGCTATGGATGAGATCAAACATGACCACCTGAGAGATTTCGGCCTACAACTTGACAGGGAAGTAAAAAAACATTTTTTTGAAGCAGGCAAATGGGGGAAGTTTATCGGAGTTGTTGTTTTTATTGTGAGCGGTATCCTGCTTGTTGTGGGTATAATTGGCGGCAATGAGCTGGCCAAAGTGGCAAACAAGCTTTTAAAAAAGGAAATGTTCGATGTAGATCTGTTTGGCATTTTTGTAGTCCTGCTACTTTTTGTGGTGGCCATTGCAGTAGTCACTTATTATTTCCTTTTCAATTTCGGTATTAAGATGAAAGCAGGGTTGCTTTCCAATGATACAGAAAAAGTGAATATGGGTTTCAGGTCTTTGAAGATTTTCTTCATGATTACAACCGTATTAGCGATTGCTTCATTGCTACTGAGTATATACAATATGTTAACTTCTAATCCTTAATCTTCTTAATGATGGAAACCAATTTATTAAATAGTATTACCGAGCCAGAAATTAGCGAAGACGCTCAATCGAACCTTAGCTCTATTGCGCAGTGGGCTACGCTGAATTCCATTATTGGACTTGTTTCACTGGTGATTTCATTGATCATGGCATTTATTACTTTTTCTAAAACAAGTGCCTTAGTGGGATCAACAAATGCCACTTCTTCGTTGATTGGCTCCCTGATTGGGGCAGGTATTTCATTGTTGTTGAACCTTACATTATTGGCTGCTGCAAAGAATATGAAGAATGGAATAGCCGATTCAGACCAGGGGACATTCACCCTTGGCGTTTCGAAACTGAATAGCTATTTTAAAATTATGGGTATCCTAACTATTATCGGGCTCATTATATTTACCCTGGTATTATTGGTAGCAATTGCGGGATTTGCCGGTTAAGCTTGGCCTATTCTTTTGTAGCGAGGTAATTATAATCTTCCAGTAGTTTTTCGAGGAAAGCTGCCGGAGGCAGGTCGGCACGTATCCCTAGGACTTCTTTTACTTTAGATTGAACGCGGTAACACATTTCTTCATTGCGTGTCTTTTTTGCCTGGGTTAGTACGGTCTTTATTGTATTGATATCGCCATCGCTTAAACGCATTACTTCAGGAAACTGAACCTGGTAATTTTGCTCCTGCACATCCATAAACACCGTGTCTTCTACACTCATTGTTGTCCTTGCATCCACTATAACGGTACCTGCAGCAAGGTCGCCAAGGCGCTGGCTGTTTTTACTAACGGCAATGATAATGACTACTACAATTCCGAAAAAGCCGGTAATAATCATATAAAAGAATAATGCAAAATTCGAATAGGCTACATACCCAAAAAGGAACGGCCATTCAAAAAATTTAGTGATCCACCGGATGATGTACTGGCCAAGTGTGGGTTCGCCGCCATCGAGGCTGATGACCCTTATAGACATGATTTTCTTTCCTACCGTTTGTCCATTCATCATTAATTCTGCCACCAGGGAGTAAAATAGCATGGGCATAGAAATAACAAGGATGTCGAACCCCATGTGGTAGCCCTCGTCCATACCCAATCCTTCATACAGGAATTTCTTCATCGAGTACAGGTAAATGGCAAGCAGCAGGAAATCGATGCTGTATGCGAGCAGCCGTTTATGAAAAGCTGCGATCTCAAATTCGAGATCAATATTGAAAGCTGTTCCAATGTGGATGATAGACATGTATTGCAATTTATTAAATGCCGCCTGAAAAGGATATTTTTTTATTAGTTAAAAAAACAGCAAATTGTATAGCTAAAGCATGCCTGGCAGTTTATTACAATCCGGAATAGTATGAGGGAAGCCCTGTTTATTAAGAAGAATGCTGAGAAATGGAAAACCTATCAGCACGAACAAACCCGAAACCCCGATGAAATGGCGGAGCGTTTTGTAACGCTCATTGATGACCTTTCCTATGCCAAAACTTTTTACCCCAAAAGCAAAGTAACCCGCTGGATCAATGGAATTGCTGCATCCATCTACCAGGGCATATATAAAAATAAAAAAGAAAAATACAGCCGTATTTTCGG
>JBPOHG010000085.1:0-19558 GCA_052035835.1 Bacteroidota bacterium
TGATGGGTTTCATGGGTGAGTGGTACATGGAAACTGATAACATCGGCATAGCGGCAAATTTGCCCGAAGCTTGCTTCCCTCACCAGTTCGTTGCCAAACCCTGCTTTATATTTATCATAAGCGAGGATACTCACTCCGAAACATCCCAAGAGCTTTGCAAAAGCAGCGCCGGTATTTCCATATCCCACAATGCCCACCACTTTTCCCGACAACTCGGTACCCCTGTTTTCCTCCCGCTTCCAGATGCCGTTGCCAACTTCATTTGCACTGAACACAATATTGTTCATTAATGCCAGCAACATGCCCAAAGCATGTTCGGCCACTGCATTGCGGTTGCCCTCTGGGCTACTCACGCAACGAATGTTTTTAGTGATGGCATAATCCACGTCAATCAATTCCATTCCGCTTCCCAGCCTGCCAATCCACTGAAGCCTGGCAGCCCTGTCGATCATCGGTTTATCGATGGGTAAACGTGTGGTTACAACGAGCCCTGTAGCATTTGGGATTTCTTCCAGGAGATCTGCATAGCTGATATCGGGCAGGTAGCGGTGTTCATACCCTTTTTGTTGAAGTGTATCTGTAAGAAATGGGTGTACTTTGGCAGTGATGATAATCATATCAGAGCGCAGCTATCATACTGATTTCTACATGCACGTTTTTGGGAAGGCCCTTCACAGCTACGGTTTCCCTGGCCGGAAAATCTGATGTAAAATAGCCCCCGTAAATGGTATTAACTTCAGCAAACAATTCCATGCTGCTGAGAAAAATTGTTGTTTTCACTACATGTTCAAATCCTGCTCCTGCATTGCGTAAAATAGCCTCCAGGTTTTTCATTACCTGGTCGGTTTCGGAGGCGATGGAAGCATTGTTAAGCTCCCCAGTTGCCGGCACCAATGCAATTTGGCCGGATATAAAAAGCAGGTTTCCGGTTTTTACAGCCTGGTTGTATGGGCCAATGGGGGCAGGCGCATCTGCCGTATTGAGAATATGTTTATCCATGATTTTTAATAAAGCACAAATATATCTTTTATCAACCACCTATTTTTGCTAAAATTTTCAAATGAAGGTCGCCGTCATCGCATCAGAAAAAGCCTTAGCCGAAATAACATCCATTGGCGAACATGTGCATTGGATACCGCTCGCATCCCCAGTTGATTTGAGTCAACATCCTGATGTGGATGCACTCATAAACTTAGAGGAAAATGCCGCTGAACAGGATTACAGTAAAGTAACACTGCCGGTTTTCATCAATAGCGTTTGTTATACCCTGAAAGAAAAAAAACATCCGGATCATGTGGTTCGTTTCAATGGCTGGAATGGTTTTGTACAAAGAAATAGTTGGGAACTCAGTGGCCGGTTAACGGAAGGCCATGTAGCAGTAATGAATTTACTCAACCGGCCATATGTATTGGTACCCGATGAGCCGGGTTTTATTTCGGCAAGGATTATTGCCATGATCATTAACGAAGCTTTTTTTGCGAAAGGGGAGCAGGTAAGCACCGAAGATGAAATAGATATTGCCATGAAACTTGGCACCAATTACCCAAAAGGGCCGTTTGAATGGATGCGTGAAATTGGGATCCGCGAGGTATGTTGCTTATTGGAAATATTGGCGCAAACAGATGTACGTTACAAGGTTTCACCCCAACTTTTAAAAGAAGCAGCAGCTGTATGAGCCTGATATTACAATTTGATACTTCTACCAGCAAAGCTTTCGTGTCGTTTGCAAAAGACGGGGTACCCTTGTGCAGCATTTCAAATGATATCCAAAAGGAGCATGCTTCATTTCTTCACCAGGCTGTTGCAGATGTATTAAAACAGGCATCTGTAAACATTCATGATATCGATGCTTTTGCTATTGTACATGGACCGGGTTCATATACGGGCTTACGGGTAGGTATGGCAGCAGCTAAGGGGTTTTGTTATGCTTTACAGAAGCCATTCATTACTGTTTCAGGTTTGGAAGTGATGGCATGGTCGGTTTTATCCAATGGCAGAACTTACAGTTCAGGATTATTTTGCCCGATGATTGATGCCCGAAGGATGGAGGTTTTTACAGCCAGCTATAACCATCGGCTGGAATTAATCAGTAAACCACATGCCAATATCCTAAATCCCGATTCATTTGATTCTGAGCTCGAAAATCAGCCGGTTTACTTTTTTGGCGATGGAGCGGCAAAATTTGAATCTATATTGAATCACCCCAATGCCCATTTTGTACAAACCGGCGACATGCCGGCGGCTTTGGGTCACTTGGCCCAAAAAATCTTCCTGGAGGGCCGGTTTACAGATCTTGCTCATTCTGAGCCACTTTATGTAAAAGAATTTCAGTCTACGTAGCCGTTAACACAATAAAAATCTGATTTATACGTATGTATTTTAACAATACATAATATAAGAAATTCCATGTTCATTTGTATATTTGCAGCGGAAAACACTTTTTGTTCAAGCATTTTTAAAATTATATAACCTATGATCGTTGCTACCCAGCCAGGAGAGCAGAATGTTGCGTCTTTGAATGGCACCACAGAAACACTGAAAATCAACTTCCACAACCTTAAAAAGGCGGCGCTGGTATTAAGGTCACTGAACCACAAACTCCGTCAGCAGATACTTGCTTTGATTGAAACGGAAAAGAAAATTACCGTTACCGAGATCTATGTTCGAATGAGATTAGAACAATCTGTTGCTTCTCAACACCTTGCGATTTTAAGAAGAGCAGGTATTGTAACTACGCAACGGGACGGGAAGTTCATTTATTACACGGTAAATTACAAGCGTATCGAGGAGATCAACAAGTTTGTGCAGGAATTGATCGATTAAGTTTGTTTCTCTACATTTTTGATAGAAGCGGTTGTTAATGCAACCGCTTTTTATTTTTTAACTTTGCCTGGTACACACTAATATTTCATAATATGTTTATCAAACAATTTTATACCAATTGCCTTAGCGAAGCCGCTTATTATATTGAGAGTGAAGGGGAAGTGGCTATTATCGACCCTTTAAGGGATACCCTGGCATATACCGAACTTGCTAAAGAAAGAAATGCAGGCATCAAATATATTTTCGAAACCCATTTTCATGCAGATTTTGTAAGCGGTCATATTGACCTGGCTAAACAATCCGGCGCCCCTATCATTTATGGCCCCGGGGCAAAAACCAGTTATGAGGTTCACAATGCAAAAGATGGGGAAATATTTAAACTGGGAAAACTCAGTATCGAAGTATTACATACACCTGGCCATACGCTCGAAAGCAGTTGTTATCTCCTCAAGGATGAAAACGGGCAACCGTATGCTATTTTCACGGGTGATACGCTGTTCGCAGGCGATGTTGGCAGGCCCGATCTCAGCAGCGGTAATATGAGCAGTGAAGAACTTGCCGGTATCATGTATGATACGCTTCAACAAAAAATATTACCTCTTCCAGACCATGTACTGGTATATCCTGCCCATGGCCCTGGAAGCAGTTGCGGCAAAAGCCTCGGGCCCAATACTTACAGTAGCATCGGAGAAGAGAAAAAAAGCAATTATGCATTGCAGCCACAAACCCGGGAAGAATTTATTTCAGCGGTTACCAACGGATTAACTACAGCCCCGGTTTATTTTGCTGTGAACGCACGCATCAACCAGCAGGGATATGAGGAACTGCAAACTGTTAAGATCAAAGGAACAACAAGATTGTCACTTTCCGCTTTTAAAGAAGCCATGAAGCAGGATTGCATCCTATTGGACACAAGAAAAGCAACAGATTTCACCCAGGGATTTATACCAGGATCTATTTTTATTGGACTGGAAGGCAGGTTTGCCGAATGGGCAGGAAGCATATTGCCATTTGATAAACCGATGTTACTTGTAACTGAGCCGGGCAAAGAAGAAGAGTCTGTGATCAGGCTTTCGAGGGTTGGATTCGACAAAATGGCCGGCTACCTGGATGGAGGTTTTGATAGCTGGAAAAATGCCGGCGAAAAAACAGATATGATTGTTGATGTGGAGGCCGATGAATTAATGATGGATATTCCGCATGACCCCAACCTAATTATATTGGATGTACGTAAAGAAGCTGAATTTGGCGACGGCCACCTTGAACATGCACAAAACCTCCCTTTGCATGAAATGACGGATGTGGCGCAACTGGCACAATTTGAAGACAATCAAAACCTATACATTCATTGTGCAGGGGGCTACCGGAGCGTGATTGCTGCCTCATTATTAAAACGTGAGGGAATTCATAACCTGAGGAATGTACTTGGGGGATGGAACAAAATTAAGGAACAGGGAAAAGCAAAGATTGTGAAAGAGGCCAATATGCTGAATTAACGCCTTCCATTTTCATCTATACTTTTCCGTTATAAATGTACCAGGCCGTGTTTGATGGCAAATAAAGCCAGTCCAACACGGCTTTTTACCTGTAACTTATCAAAGATATTGTAACGGTACCCTTCAATTGTTTTTGGGCTGAGATACATTTTTTCTGCAATCTCATTATACGTAAGTTCTGAACAGGCGTATTGAATAAATTCCCTTTCACGGTTGTTGAGCATACCCACCAGGTCGTGCTGGCCATTTTCTTCGGCATGTTGCAAAGAATGCACGAGTTTGCCTGTTATATAATCTGTATAATAAAAACCACGGCTGATGATGGCTGTAATGGCATTGCGTAATTCCTGTGGTTCAACATCTTTAGACAGGTACCCTTTCACCCCCAACTTTAGCATGCGCATGATGCTTTCTTCCTCTTGTATCATTGAAACCACCAATACTTTGATCCCGGGAGATACCCTTCTTAACCATGCCACGCTTTCGTAGCCATCCATTTCTGGCATATTTATATCAAGAAGAATAATATCGGGTGGTTGCGAAAGGGATAATTTTTTCTGAAGGTCGATCCCATTATCTGCCTCAAACAAGATTTCATAATTGATACCGGCAACATCAATCAGGCTGATCATTCCTTTCCTGAAAAGTGTATGATCATCTACCAGGGCCAATTTGATCTTAGTTTGTTCCATACTAATATTAATGTGGCATGCGGATGGTAACAACGGTTCCTTTGCCGGGCGATGAATCGAACGCTATTTTCGCCTGTATTAATTTAGCCCTGTTAACAAGGTTATCAAGGCCATTTCCCGACCCGAATTCGTCCTTCATTTTTTCTGCCGGGTTAAAACCGTTCCCGTCATCGGCAACAACAATTTTTAGTTCATTGGATAAGTAATATACATCAATATTTATTTGTTTTCCACCCGAATGTTTGATGCTGTTATTTAGCAATTCCTGGCTCATCCGGTAAAGGATGATGGCCTTATCGGGCTCTACAAGCGGCACAGTATTGTGTTGAACATATACGGAGTTGAAATCACCTGTTTTAGCCAGCCTTGCCGACTCAAACTCAAGTGCTTTAAATAAGCCATTCTTTAATACCTTATCACTGTTAAGTGTACCCGATAACAATTTAAGGTCTGTAATCAGCTGCCTTACAAGTTCCCTGGTGTGTTCTACTTTCTCTTCTGCTTTTTGGTTGTCTTCGAGTTGAATGGTGTTAAGGTTGATCTTGATGAGAGAAGCCACCTGGCCAAGGTTGTCGTGAATTTCCCTCGAAATATGTTGCAGGGTTTGTTCCTAGATTTCGAGCTTTGATTTCAACAATGCCTGTTCAAATTGAGTTTTTAGCTCCTGGTTTTCTCTTTTTCTTTTCCTGTACCTCACTGCCAGTGTGATGACGATAAGGAAAACCAACAGCAAAAAAAGCATGAGGGCTATCTCAACAAATATCAGGTCCTGGCTAATTTTTTCTTTCATATGAAGATGAAAATCTTATGACGATTAGCGCCACTAAAATGAGTAGGTAATAAATATAATTAGAAAAAAAATGTAATAGCGTAATAGATCTTACAGAAATATCATTTTTTACTAAGTAATTGTGTAATAAAAAAAAGATGAAAGAAAATAAATTAAACCAAAGAATCCCAATCGTAATAATAAAAACAGGGTCTTTAAAAATATTCCTTTCTGAAGGTGAGTCCAGGATTTCAATAAATAATAGTACACTCCAGATAATTAAGATAAAAGTCTCAACATTTAAAAAAATGCTTGGAAAAACATAAATATTCTGAAATAAAAGCGTAACAAAAATTGAAAAAAGAACCATTCCGATAGATGTAATCAAAATGATTCTTTTCAACATTTTACTTCTAAATGCCCTGTAAAAAAAACATCCTAAGAATGAAATTTGCAGAATATTAAATACATGGTAAACAGGGCTATTATTTCTATAATACTTTGCAATAAATATACTCACTACCTCACTAATAAAAGTTACACCAAGTAAAATTACAATTGGCTGTATGACATTATTACAATTGTAAACTGTTAGTCCTAATAAAAAAGCTAGTAATACTATTGTAATAAATACAAGGAATTCGGGTTGAAACATATTTACTTAGTTTACTCTTCCGAAAAATTTGGGGGGCAACTTGTTGGGCATGGGGAAGAATGATCAAAATTTGCTCTTGGCTGATCTGGATCAACTTCATTTGTCATCTCTAGCAGGTTTCCTTCTGCATCTGTACCTAACAACATCATAGTATAAGTACCATCACCCTTCTTCCCAAATCTAAGATACAAACCTTCTATATTGGTATTTTCCATCATCGACTTATACGTTTCCTTATTAACAAGAAATCCTTTAATCGGCTCTTTCCCTTCAATACAAAATAATGGGTTCTTATCGTAATCATTTTTGTATGCCAATACCGTATCCAAGGTGATATATGTTTGTTCTAGTGATAAAGCTGACTTAGACATACTTGAAAACTTTGAGAGTTCTACTGGATAATCTTCAGCAATTTTTTTTGCAATCCTCAGCGAATCTTCTTTTGTTCCGGCTTTTCCGCTGCCTGTTTCGTTGCAGCTTACGGCTCCAATTATTCCCAAAGAAATAATTACAGCAATCAGATTTTTTGTTGGCATGTTTAGGGGGGTTGTTTTGTCCTCCAAACTAACACCGATTTTTAATTTCAGCAAGCCCAAACCAAAATACAGGGAAAACCCTGTATTATTTTAAGGGTATTCCCCGATTGCCTGCTTCAACAGGATATACCATATTTGTTGCAGAAACAAAAATTTATGGAAACAGTACAATTATACCGGTTAACCAGGCGGGAAGAACAAATTATCAGCGAACTGGCACAGGGCCTATATTATAAAGAGATTGCCTGCAAGACCTACATTTCAACAGAAACAGTAAAACAACACCTGAAGAATATTTATAAGAAAATGGGCGTAAGGAACCGAATGGAAGCAACTCATAAGTATCTGTATACGTTGCGGAATATCGCATAAAAAATAATTTAACCGTCCCCTATCACTTTCTCTTCTATCTAGGCAAGCAATAGTTTAATCCGTCCCCTTTTTTAACCCTTTGGAACTGGGGCATCGTCAATCCAACGATCAGCAAACGCCGGCTGGTAACCCGTTTTCCAACGCCGGTGGCTCCACAGGTAATTATCGGGGTTCTCCCGAATAGAAGCTTCCAGGAAATCCCTGTACAACTTCGTGATCTCCCCTTCCCGGAAATGGCTGCCGTTTTCTGTTATCACAGTGGGTTCAAAACGGTACACACCTCTTTTTTCCTTCACCAACTTTACAAAAACCACTGCAGTATCTTTTCTTACAGCCGATTTATCGGGGCCTGTTATAAATGGGGTGGGCCTGTTAAAAAAGTGAAGCCAAAAAGCCTGGGCAGGGATCCCGGGGTGCTGATCGGCAGCAAGGCCAATGGAGTATTGCTCATCAAACAACTGGTGCATCCTCGACTTAAATTCCTGAGCCGCTACCAGTACCGTACCTGGTTTTGCCCGAAGGTTGTAAAAAAGCCTGTCTACTGCCTTATTGTTGATGCGCATGTAAATACCAATAAAGGGGATAGGAAGATTTTTGGCAACCATCCAGTTCCCGTATTCCCAGCCAAACTGATGGCCACAATGAAACTGAATATTTTTCCCTTTTTTGGCCAATGCAATGACCTGATCCAGATTCATGGAAGCCCTTTTTTGAAATGAGCGGTTGGAAATACTGAGCAATTTCAATGTTTCAATAAACGAATCGGTGAGGTTCCTGTAAAAGCGTTTGGCTATCCGTTTTTTTTCTTCTACAGATTTTTCCGGAAAAGCAATATCCAGGTTTGCATACACTACCTTCTTCCGGTACCCAACAACATGGTACAGAATGAAGGAGGCAAAATCACTTACCCGGTATAAAATAAAAAAAGGGAACAGGGAAAGCAGGTAAACAAAACCGTATAATAAATAATACATTCGCCAGGTTGAGAAGTTGTAAAAATACAATTAATAAACAACAAGCCCGGCACTTGCTTCCCTATAACTTACAAAATTGTGTTCTGCAAAATATTGCTTCGCCCTGGGAAATCAGTATTATAATGCAGGCCACGGCTTTCTTTTCTCAATTCGGCACTTTTTACAATAAGGTATGCCACAGTGATCATGTTGCGCAATTCACACAATTGTGGCGACACTTCTGTACGCTGGTACAGTGCTTCTGTTTCTTCATGCAACAAATCTAATCGCCGGTTGGCTCTTTGCAAACGCTCATTGTTGCGTACGATGCCCACATAGTCACTCATCAGCAGTTTTAATTCTTTCAGGCTTTGTGTAATGAGGATCATTTCTCTTGGGGCTGTTGTTCCTGCTGCATTCCAATCGGGGATATCATTTCGCAGTTGGATATCATTGACCAGTTTCAGCGACGCCAGGAAACTCCTGTGTGAAAAAACCATGGCTTCCAGCAACGAATTGCTTGCAAGCCTGTTGGCTCCATGCAAACCTGTACTCGAACATTCTCCGGAAGCAAAAAGGTTCCTGATAGAAGTTTGGCCCCACTCATCCGTTTTAACTCCCCCGCAACTGTAATGTGCCGCAGGGGAAACAGGGATCATGTCTTTAGACACATCTACTCCAATACTCAGGCATTTTGCATGGATATTAGGAAAATGTTCGCGGAATTTTTCCTGGTCCATATGCCTGCAATCGAGGTACACAAACTCAGTACCGTTTATTTTCATTTCGTTGTCAATCGCCCTGGCCACAATATCCCTGGGAGCAAGGTCCTTCCTGCTATCGTATTTCTCCATGAATGCTTCCCCTTTATGATTTCGAAGGATCCCTCCGTCGCCCCTAACCGCTTCCGTTATAAGAAAGGACTGGCCGCGAACACCTGCTTCATATAATGCCGTGGGGTGAAACTGGATAAATTCCATGTTCTCTATACGCCCTTTGGCTCGGTACAGCATTGCTACACCGTCCCCAGTTGCAATCGCCGGGTTGGTAGTGGTTCGGTATACCTGGCCATTTCCACCAGCGGCCAATAGGGTAATCCGGGAAACAATTTTTTCAATTTTATGTGTATTGAGGTTCAATACATATACCCCATAACACTCAATATCAGGCGTTGACTTTGTGACCAGGTAGCCCAGGTGGTGTTGCGTAATAATATCCAGTACGAAACAATGGCTGATGAGTTCTATATTATTGCATTTGCGGATGGCTTCCAGCAATGTCCTTTCCATTTCCCTTCCGGTAACATCTTTGTGATGCAAAATGCGGCTTTCGCTATGCCCCCCTTCTTTTCCAAGTTTATAATCGCCATCTGGTTCTTTATCAAACTTAGCCCCCCATTGTATGATTTCTTCAATTCTTTGTACACCCTCTTTTACAACAATCTCCACTACGTCTTTATTACAGAGCCCGTCCCCGGCTACCAGTGTATCTTCAATGTGCTTTGAAAAACTATCGTGGTCGAAATCCATGACACCAGCGATCCCCCCTTGTGCATACTTGGTATTGGTTTCATCGCTCTGAGCCTTTGTAAGTATGGTAATTTGCTTATCCGGGCATTCCTGTGCTATTTTAAGTGCATACGTTAAACCTGCTATCCCCGATCCAATTACCAGAAAATCTGTTTTCATCTAACCTTGTTTTATGCTTTATGCCTGTATGGCCTGCCTTTCTACCCAGGCGTTGTTCTCTTTCAGCAAATGAATCAGTTCATCCACTGCCACTTCACTATCGATGTTTCTCTTTACGACTTCTTTTCCTTTATAAAGGGTGATCTTTCCCACCCCACTACCTACATAACCAAAATCGGCGTCAGCCATTTCGCCTGGCCCATTCACAATACAACCCATTATGGCAATCTTCACCCCTTTCAGGTGATGGGTAACTGCCCTGATCCTGGCCGTGGTTTCCTGAAGGTCGAATAAGGTACGGCCGCAACTGGGGCAACTGATATATTCGGTTTTGGAAATGCGTGTACGCGTAGCCTGAAGTATACCAAAAGCAATGCTATTCAACAGAGCAACCTGTGGTGCTATCTGATGGTCACCAAAGTGGTGGCCCAAACAAATTCCGTCGCCCATCCCTTCGATCAACAAACCACCTGTTTCAACAGAATAATGAATCAGGCTATCTTCTGAATGATGGTGCTTGCTATCGCAAATAATAACAACCGGATTTTTCATCTTCCATTGCATGATTTCAATAAAAGCAGCCCTAACTGCTTGCATGGCATTTTTTGC
This sequence comes from Bacteroidota bacterium, assembly GCA_052035835.1. Classification (GTDB taxonomy): domain Bacteria; phylum Bacteroidota; class Bacteroidia; order Chitinophagales; family Chitinophagaceae; genus Ferruginibacter. The sequence goes on from JBPOHG010000085.1 coordinate 10,594, forward strand.
TACTGAACTCAGGCAAATAACGGCAGTTGTGTCGGTACGCAGCTTTTGCAGCAACGTTGCTCTTTTGGTTTTTTCTTCATTCGTATAGCCGGCATCCAGCATCACAAAATTGAGCTGAGATGATTTTTCCATGGTATTCAAATACTGATCTGCCTCCAACAGCGGAACAAACTGGTCCTTTGTTTTTACTGAATTCCAAACATTGGCATAGAGCAACACCCTCAATGTTCCGGGAAGTTCAAAACGGGGGGGTAGTGAACAAAAAATATAATCAGCAGCAGCATCTCCAATATTCCATTTATCTGTAGCTGCATCGTAATGGTAACCCACTTCGGCTAAATCAGTTTCCTGTAGTTCCTGGTACTTACTCATATCAGCAACAACCACCGGCACCTGCTTGCCTCCAATATTTTTTATTTCAAATGTTTCCCTGCGCTTATATTGAAACGGATCATAAGGAAGTGTAGCTGCGGGCTCTTCCACAATATTTGCAGATGGCTGGTACCTTGCTACCAGGCTTTTGCATACGGGGATTTCAAATTCGGGGTCTTCGGTAAGGGATACCCGAATGGTATCGCCGATGCCATCTTCGAGTAATGTACCGATACCAATTGCAGACTTTATTCGCCCGTCTTCACCATCACCTGCTTCTGTAACACCCAGGTGCAATGGATAACATTCGCCAAATTCACCCATCATATGGTGAATCAATAAGCGATAGGCCTGTATCATTACCTGCGGGTTGCTGCTCTTCATGCTCAGCACAATATTGTGGTAATCTTCGCTACGTGCAATTCGTAAAAATTCCATGGCACTTTCAACCATACCAATGGGCGTATCCCCATAGCGGCTCATGATGCGGTCGCTCAAACTGCCATGATTGGTGCCAATGCGCATGGCAGTGCCATGTTCCTTGCATATTTTCACCAGGGGCGTAAATCTTTCCCGTATCCTTTCTATCTCTTCTGCATATTCTGCATCTGTATACGCGAGTTGTTCAAATTTCTTTTTATCTACATAATTCCCCGGGTTCACCCGCACTTTTTCTACAATCCTCGCTGCTATTTCTGCTGCATTGGGTGTAAAATGGATGTCGGCCACTAACGGTGTATAGTAACCGCGACGGTGCAATTCATTCCTAATATGGAGCAGGTTCTCTGCTTCTTTCTTGGAGGGTGCAGTAATACGAACAAGTTCTGCGCCAGCCTCTATACAACGGATGGTTTGTTCTACAGTAGCCATGGTATCCATGGTATCTGTGGTCGTCATTGTTTGAATACGGATGGGATGCCCCGCACCCAATAACAGATTGCCTACCTTAACTTCCCTGGTTGGAAGCCGCTTATAATGGTACATTGATTCGCAGTATGATTGCATAACTGGCTAAGTATGAATGTTGTTGATAGCAGGTTGTTCATTTGCAGGCATTGTTACCAGTCTTTCTCGGGACGGTTAGCAGATGCTGCATTCACTTTGTGCAATTTATCCTGCAATTCTTTTTCTTTTTGCATCAGCGCTTTCAATTTGTTTTCGGCATCCTGCTTCGACAATTTAGAAGGCTGGGGCTTGGGTTTATCTTCCTGGGGTTTCTTTTTATCGTTCTGCTGGTCTTTCTTGTTTTTCTGCTGATCCTGCTTTTGTTGTTCTTTCTTCTGTTGTTGTAAAGCCTTCTGCAAATTCTGGCGTGCATCTTCATTCGCCGGATCAAGCTTCAGTGCTGCTTTATATGCTTCAATACACTCAGGTAGTTTCTGGTCATTTTGAAGTACTACCCCTTTATTGTACAATGCATTTGATTTCTCTGTTGGGGATGTTAGTTTCTCATGCGCTTCTTCATAGGCACTAATGGCCTCCTCTTTTTTGCCCGACTTATACCTTGCATTGCCCTGGTTGAAAACAGCTGCGGCATTGTTTTTATTGAGCTGCACTGCTTTATCGTACGCTTCAGTTGCTTTGCCATAATCCCCTTTCTGATAACTATCATTGCCCGCCTTTACCAACTTATTATCGTCCTGGGCAAACACCTGGTTTCCCGATAGCAATAAAATAAACAAGGCTACAATTCCTACATTCGGTTTTACAATTTTTATTTTCTTTTTCTCCGACATAAAAAATTCAATGATCAGCAGCAGGAAAGCAAAAGCCAGGAACCAGTGAAAAAAACTCTTGTAATTCACCAGCGAATCATCTGTTACGGCTCTTTGTTCCATCCCGTTGATCTGGTTGAGCAAATTGGCAATGGTTGCTTCTGTATTCTGATACAGCTGGTATTGGCCACCCGTCTTTTGAGATACTTCGCTTAATACTTCCTGGTTTAACTTAGAGATAACGGTATTTCCTTCCTGGTCTTTTTTGTATTGCCCACTGGCTTCATCCATCAATGGCACTCCTTGTGGCGAGCCAATTCCAATACTATGAATGATAACGCCGGAAGCGGCCATTTGTTCTGCCACCTGTATGGCCGATTCATCATGGTCTTCCCCATCGCTGATTAGCACGACCGTTTTGTATTTTTTTTCTTTGCTATTGAAAGATGCATAACACATTTTCAATGCATCGCCAATCACTGTTCCCTGCGTGGGCACCGACTCTGTAGAAGCAGCGGAAAGGTACATTTTTGCTGCTGCATGGTCGCTTGTAAGCGGCATTTGCAAATAAGCCTTCCCGGCAAAAATGACGATCCCAATGCGATTCGTACCCAATTTATCACTGAGTTTCCCCAACAACTGCTTGGCCCTTTCGAGCCTCGATGGCTTGATGTCCTGGGCAAGCATGCTCTTACTTACATCAAGCGCAATCATTACATCTACACCGTTGCGTGCCACCTGTTGTTCTCCCGCTGCTTTGCGCAGGTTGGCAAGGGCTGCTACGATCAATCCGGTAGCAGTTAACAACAGAAGGAATTTTTTCAGGTATGCGGAAGCGTTATACCCCTTTGTTAGCATTGCTACCAGCTCGGGGTCACCAATGGCTTTAGCTGCTTTTCGCTTCTTAACAAGGGCATAATAAAACAATAGCCCCATCAGTGGCAGCAAAGCCAGGAGGAAAAGCATTTCGATATATTGGAAACTCAGCATATCCGCTATGAAATTAAGGAATCGTATACCGGGGATTGTTAAAGAATTAATAAGAAACCTGCAAACAATTTGCCCGGTTGGCTTTATTTTTTCCCTTCAAAAAAACCATAATGTTTCAGGATGTCTTTGGTAATATCGAGCCGGGCCCTTTTCATATCATAATTTGGGTCGGTTGATTTTAACAATGTCACAAAAAAATACACGTGGTTATTTTCCTCTATCCACCCTGCCAGCCAACCCAGTGAATGATTGGCTTCATCGAACCCCCATCCGGTTTTATAGCTCAGCTTGTAAGCGGTATTGTTTTCTTGTAGCATCATTGAGCGTACAGAAAGCTGCACTGTTTTGCGAAATGGAAGCTGATCGAAATAGAGCCTTTTCAGCAAACCCAATTGTTCATCCGGAGAAATTTTCAATTGGTTATTTAACCAGAAGGAATCTATCGGGCCTTCGATTCTTTTATTGCCGTAGCCCAAACTGTCTATCCACATCTTCATAGTATCCCTGCCTATCCGCCTGGCCAGTTCCTGGTAAAAAGGCACTGAACTTACCCTGAAAGCTTCTTTGATATTCATGTCCTTATTCCAATCAGCATTAGAGCGTTTCACCCCATCCCATTTGATCACCATATCTTCCCCGGTTACAGCACCTGTTTGTAATGCAATCAGCGAATTCAATATTTTAAAAGTGGAGGCTGGTGTGTACCGGGTGGTATCCATCCCCATATTGTATACGGTTACCTTGCCATCGGCATTGTTGAGCATGGTAAAACATCCTTCAACATTTTTTGCGTCGAAATATTTCTTCAGGTCATCGTCGATCTTTGCCTTATTAACCGAACAGGCGCTTATTGTAACGCAAAATACAAGTAGTAAAGAATGTGAAATTGTCCTGATTATGTTTGGTGGGAAGCGGTGGCTGTTGGTCTTTTTCATCTGTATTGATTGTGGGTTGAGCAAACCTTTTGCTTTATTATTTTTTTGATTTCAGGTGGGCTGCTGTTGCATCCAGCGCATCATAAAATTCCTGCCCGAATTTACGCAGCAATGGTTCTTTCAGGAACTGGTACACCGGTACTTTTAATTTTTTTCCTAAAGCACAAGCAGCTTTGCAATTATCTTCCCTGGGTTCATAATTTGCATATTCTGTTATACCATCCGAACTTTTGGTAACGATTACAGGGAACAAGTGGCAGCTGATTGGTTTTTTCCAGCCAATCTTCCCATCAATATAGGCTTGTTCGATACCACATTTCACTATTCCATTGCTATCAACAATTCCATACACACATATTTTGCTATTAATCGTTGGCGTTACCCATCCAAACTCCCGGTCATAAACATACCTTCCCTGCCGGTTGATCTCCGAAATGCTTTCTTCATTGAGATAAGGCAAGACAGTTTCAAAAACCGCATCAATCTCTTTAAGTTCTTTCCTGTCTAGCGGCGCACCTGCGTCCCCGTCAACACAACAGGCCCCTTTACATTTATGGAGGTCGCATACGAATTGCTCGCTTACCACCTGGTCACTCACCAAAACATGGTCGATTGCTATCATACTGCAAAAATACGTTGAAACCTGCAGCCGTAAAACGATTGTTTAAAATCAGGGCTGCCAGCGGAAGCTGTTGATCAGGTGATCGATATCTTTTTGTAAGAAATCCTGAACGGGCCGCAGGGAATCGGCATTGGGCGTGGCATCAAAGTAAAGTGCCCCGCGAAGAAAATGGCGGGTGGTATCGCTGAGAAAAAACTGCTTGGCAGTAGCCGCATTACCTCCTACTTTAAAAAATACACCCGAAACATGATTGGGCGTCTTCATCAGGCTGTCAATTATTGAACTGGCATGTGATTCATTTTTATTGGTAAGGTTAAAGGCGTCATTTACCATGCGATCGAACTCATTCACACCCACTGAATCCCTATAAGAACCATCGGGTTGTTTTAATTTATAGGGGGCTTTCCCTCCTACAATCTTATAGCTGAGGAATATCCTCGCATTCAGGGAAGGGAAGTCGATATTGATCCAGTAATTGTTCTCAGGCGTACTGTCGAAATAAGTACTGTCCTGAATGATGCTGGCATACACCGGGTATTCAAAGCTGTAAGGAAATCCTTCCCTGTTAAACTCCTTGTACTGATGTTGTGGCAGGTCAATTTTAAAATAGCCATTCTTTTTAGAAGTGTATGTGCTGTTGCAGGATACAATGATACAAGTACCGAAGGCGAAGATGAACAACAAAAAAGAAAGGATTGGCTTCATAGAATTCACGATGCTGGTGCTGCTGAGGGTTGAATAATAACTTTTACTTTATCGATCCTGTTTTTGCTGATCTCTAATGGAATAAATGTAAATGAGCCGCTTATCAAAGATTCATTTACCTGCGGGAACTCCCCGGCTATTTCAAGTACCAACCCAGCCAACGAATCACTTTCGCCCCTTACCGCATCAAATGTATCTACCGGGAGTTTCATCGCTTTGCACACATCATTGATCATTGTTTTGCCCTCGAAGATATAATTATAATCATCTATTTTTTTGTTGCCGCTTTCTTCGTCATCAAATTCATCTTTGATATCGCCGATGATTTCTTCCATAATATCTTCCAGTGTCACAATTCCCGATGTGCCCCCAAACTCATCAACAACTATGGCAAAATGAATACGTTTGGCCCTGAATTCCTGCAACAGGTCTTCAATGAGTTTTTGCTCATGAACAAAATAAGGTGTACGCATGAGGATATGCCAATCGAAACCGGCTGTTTCCTGCAGGTGGGGAAGGAGGTCTTTTGTATGCAGCATACCCACTATTTCGTCGAGGTTATTTTTATACACCGGTAAACGGGAATAATGCAATTCTTCTACCAGGCGGGCAACTTCTTCAAAGGATGCAGCGTGCGGTACCCCGCTAACGTCGAGCCTTGTACGCATGATTTGCTTAACGGTCGTACCGCTGAATTTGCGGATGCCCTTGAGTATCTGTTTTTCCTCTACACTGGCTTCATGTTCGGGCAATAAGTCGATAGCGTCATCGAGGTTGCGGTTGTTCATGGCCGATGATTTTACCGGCGCTACTTTCTTTTCAATATTGTCACTAAACCGAACAAAACGTTTGCTCAACCTGTAAAAAAGGCTATTGAAGACTTCCACCACCAACGAAGCACTGGCTGCAAACCACACTTTATGATGGGTGGCCCATATTTTAGGCAATACTTCGGCAAACAGCACCAATAAAAATGTGACCGAAACTACCTTAATGAGAAAATCTACCCAGAAACTAAAATCATAGTGGCTCAACCAGTCATTAATCAGCAGGTTAGAAATGAGGATGATACCAATGTTTACAAAACTATTGGCGATGAGCATAGACGCCAACAGGATCTTGGGTTGTTCGAGCAGGTTAACTATTCGCCTGAATGAAGGCTGCTTCCTGGTTTTGAGGATATTGATATCCTTTGAAGTAAGTGAGAAAAATGCGATCTCGCTTCCAGCCAGAAAAAAAGAAAGAACCAGTAAAACAAAAATGGTAAATATAAGTATGGTGGTGGCAGCGGTAGTTATTACCAAAATGCCCAGTAAATGATTGGCCGGCCAAAGTACCGAATGATAATCCAAGGTTAAAGATTTAAGTCAACAATTGCAGCAGAAAACCTGCTGCATTTTTAAAAGGGGAGCCGTTCGCCTCCCTCTTCTACTGGCGGCTCTCCGGGGCTATCGCTTCCTTCGATACCCGGGATACCATGTGTACCATCTGTTCGTTTATCGAGCATGATAAGATTATCGCCAACAATTTCTGTTGCGAATTTTTTATTTCCATCCTTGTCTTCCCAACTACGCGTTTTTAAACGCCCCTCAATATATACCAGGCTACCCCTGTGCAAATATTTTTGTGCAAGTTCGGCCAAACCTCTCCACAGCACAACGGTATGCCATTCTGTTTGAGATATCAGCTTTCCGCTCCTGTCCTTATACGTCTCTGTTGTTGCAAGCGAAAATTTTGCAACAGCTATATTTCCTTCCAGGAATTGCATATCGGGGTCTTTGCCCAGGTTTCCAATCAGCATAACCCTGTTAACACCTCTCATATGTTTGAATTAAAATTGCTTATTGAAATTGCAGGAAAAGTTATTTACCAGTTTTTTAAAGATACAACATATCTTTTAATAGATACCGCATATCCCCCGCTAAAAATACCCCGGTGCTTCAGTAAAATAACCAGTGACCATCCTGGGGAAAGCCAGTTCAGGAATTTTATTTATCCTTATTAATTCATATCCTTCAATGTATATTTTTTCCTGTAAGCCGATGTGCACAAACTGGCCGAAAATGTTTTGATGCGTTAGTTGTTGCCGCTGCATTTCTGATACATGGTTTACCACAGCCTTATTCCCCAATAGTTTAAACACCCTATTTTTTTTCAGCTGTGATAATGTAAGTGGTTGATCTGCCTCAATCAATACAAACTCGTGGAGGTTTTGCCAGATATCCCTGCCTGTTCGTTTGCGAACGTAAATACTGTTCTTCACCCTGATAACGAGATAATAAAACCACCGGTCTTTTTTCAACAGTTTTTTTCCCTTTACAGGAAATGCAGCCATTTTGTTTTGGTTATACGCTATGCAACTTGAAGCCATTACACAATTTTCACAAAGGGGCTGCTGAGGTTTACATATGGTGGCACCAAAATCCATAATAGCCTGGTTATAAATACCTGCATTTTTTTTATCGAGCAACACATTGGCCAGGTGGGTAAATAGCTTCCTGCCTTCGGTGCTGTCGGATACTACTCCGATGCCGAAATAACGGGCCAGAACCCTGATCACATTTCCATCTACTACTGCATGAGGCAAACCAAATGCAAAGGAAGCGATGGCAGCAGCCGTATACGGACCAACACCTTTGAGTGCCAGTATCTCATGATAAACTGATGGGAATCGTCCGTTATAATGTTTGCTGATGAAGCGGGCCGTAGCGAGCAGGTTTTTACATCTCGAATAATAACCCAGCCCTTCCCATAATTTGAAAACTGCTGTATCTGGCGCTTCAGCCAGCTTAATGATATCGGGATACCTGGCAATGAAACGGTTATAATAAGAAGTACCCTGTTCTACACGGGTTTGTTGCAGTATAATTTCGCTTAACCAAATCTTATAAGGGTCTTTTTCATGCTTCCAGGGCATGTCTCTATTGTTGGAAAATTGATTCCATTCGAGGAGTGAATTCGTGAAAAATGCCTGTAAATCCTGCTTTCCCATGGGCTTAGAACCATTCAAAATGCAAACCTATTGATAATCACCATTTTATTTTTGAATTTTGAAATATTTTTTCTAATTTACAATTCAAAATATTTCTATATATGAGAAAGGCTGATCTTATCAACAAAATTTCTGACAAAACCGGCATCCCCAAAGTGGATGTACTGGTAACCCTTGAAACCATGTTCAGGGAAATCAAAGCTTCGCTTGCTAGCGGTGAAAACCTCTACATACGCGGGTTTGGCAGTTTTATCATCAAGAAAAGAGCTGCAAAAATTGGTAGGAACATCAAGAAAAATGTTGCGGTAGCCATTCCCGAGCATTTTATCCCGGCGTTTAAGCCTGCCAAAGAATTTGTGCATGAAATCAAGTCATCACCCAATATCAAAGAAGCCCCTGAAATAAAGGAAGATAACGAGGATTAATCGTACCTTTGCGCCCTGCTTTAAAAGGCAGCTAAAACGTATTTGATTTTGATAAAGGCGCAACAAATATTAGCAGGTTCAGGTATTCTCCTGGTTGGATTACTTTTTTTCTTTGGCCGTACATCCGAGCCCAAAAAGGCATTGCCTGCTCAAGCTGGAAAACCAGCACAAAATTTTAATATTCAAGACTTTATATCTCAATCGAAGCA
>JBPOHG010000074.1:0-1666 GCA_052035835.1 Bacteroidota bacterium
CTTAATTATGGAACTCAATTCATATCAACAGCAGGCCTTCGATTACCAGCGGCCTAATATTGAAAAATTCAGTAAACGCAACTGGTTCTGGATCCTCTTTTACCTGCTTTGGATCATTGCAGGGGTCTATGCTCTCTACCTGCAGATAGCCAAAGGCCACGGTGTAACAGGTATGCGGGATAATGTGGTATGGGGGCTGTTCATCGTTAATTTTATTTTCTTCATTGGTCTCAGCTACGCCGGTGCTATCATTGCCGGTTTACTGCACCTGTTCAAAGTGCCCTGGGGCAAACCCATTGTTCGTATTGCACAAATGATGACCATCATTTCTGTTATAGTTGGCCCGGTTTTCATTTTGCTTTGCGTTGGCCGTTTCGACAGGCTGCATCACTTGTTTTTTTACCCCCGCATTCAGTCTCCTATGACATGGGATGTAATGGCCGTCGTAACTTTCTTTGTAGGAGCTGTATTGTTTTTTTATATGGCTATCATTAAAGATCTTGCCGTGTACCGTGATGCAAAATTGAAAATTCCGAAATGGAGACAAAAGATCTATAATATACTGGCCCTTGGATATCGTGGTGCCGCCAGCCAGAAACGCCACCTGCTTATTTCACAAAACCTGCTGGCTCTCATCATGATTCCTCTTTCGATTATCGTTGCTTCTATTCTTTCCTGGATTTTTGGTATGACCTTGCGCCCGGGCTGGCACAGTACCATCTTCGGTCCTTATTTCGTAGTGGGAGCTTTGTATTCCGGCTGCGGCGTACTGATTGTGGCTATGTGGGTATACAGAAGGATGTACAAATTAGACAAGTACTTTACAGACAAACACTTTGTTTACCTCGGCTATATCATGCTGGCACTGGCGGCCGGTTATGGCTATTTTACTTTCTCTGAATATTTCACCAGTTGGTTTGGCTCTGAAAAATGTGACAGTGAACTGATCCATAAATTATTTAGTCCCGGTGAATATGGCTGGTGGACATTGTTCGCCAACCTGTTTGGAATCCTGTTGCCAATTTTGATTGTGGCTATACCTGCCACCCGAAAAGTCAACTGGATAACCATTGCAGCATTTGTCATGGTCATTGCCATGTGGGTAAAACGTTACCTGATCATTGTACCGACACTGGAAACAACATTGCTGCCCATGCAGGATACCAGAACCGAATATGTAAAATACTCAGCCACCTGGCCTGAATGGGTCTTGACCGGTGCAGGTATTGCTACTTTCTTCCTGTTCTTTACGCTGGTATCAAAATACGTAACCGTAGTGCCTGTATCCGGGCTGGAAGAAGCGGAGCCTCATTTTACTCACCATCCGCACCATCAGCCTGCTGCTAAAAAAGAAGAAGTAAAACCTGCTTAAAAGAAATGCTATGAAAAAGATCAATCTCATCAACTCATATAAACAACTGTTGCTGCTGGCAGGTATGTTACTGCTGCTTGGCTCCTATAATTCTTCTTTTGCACAAGAAGACACCACTCAGCCGCCTGCTACTGACACTACGACCACACCGGCAGAAGAACCTCCTGCTGAAGAAGAAGAGCCTTCACTCATTTCTCCTTCTATTGATTTTACCAGTGTGCAGAAAGGCGATAACTCCATTGACCTGAAGGTGGGCATGCGGGCCAAGGTAAAAGGCCAGTTCATCAACCTTTA
>JBPOHG010000212.1:0-14088 GCA_052035835.1 Bacteroidota bacterium
ATATATTTTCGAGCAATGTACCTTCAAAAATATCATGCTGGCTGAACAAGATACCTGTTTGTGAACGCAGGCTTTGAAGTTCATAATTTTGAATTGGGATATCGTTGATACTAATGTTACCGTCGAATTGTTTGTATGCGCCTGTTAATAATTTCAGCAGGGTAGATTTTCCAGACCCCGCCCTTCCCATTATGCAAACTTTTTCCCCAGCCATGACCTGTAAGCTGATGCCGCTAAATACCGGTGCAAATAATTCGTCGTCATAACTAAATTTGAGTTTATTGATCTGCACAGATAGCCCGTTTGCCTGAGGGGGCATAGATACATGGCCGTCTTGCTCAACAGGAACTTCTGTAACTTTGCTTAATTTATCAACGGCAGTTAATACATCATAAACATTATCGAGATTGATGATCAATTTTTCAACCGAACCAATTACCAGCAGGATCACGATTTCTGCTGCAATGAATTGCCCAATGGTGAGCTGTTGGTTAACCAGGAGAAAACAACCTACGATGAGCATGGCTGCTGTGATGAGGACTTTAAAGGCAATCAACGTCCAGTATTGTTGCATCAGTACTTTAAAATGGATGGTACGGTAGGTTAAATAACCAGATACCAATTGATCGGTTTTAGTGGTTGTAAGATCATTGGTGCGGGCAAACTTGAAGGATTTAATAACCCGGGCAGTTTCTTCCAGCCATCCCGCAACTTTATACTTGTAGTCACTTTCTCTCAGGCTCGACTCCATTCCTTTCGCACTGGTTACCCTTAGTATCAGGTAAATGATGGTAATAAGTGACAGCCCGAAAAAAATGAAAATGGGATGGTAGAAACTTAAGAGGATCAGCCCAAAGAATATCTGAATGGTAGCTGCTGGTATGTCTAGTAGTAATTTTGAGATCCCCTTTTGCAAAGACATCGTATCAAAAAAGCGGTTCACCAGTTCTGGAAGGTATTTGCCGTCTAGTTTTTGTAAGTCAAGATGTGGCAAACGCTCCGAAAATGTGAAAGCATACCTCACAAAGATTTTCTGTTGAATTTTCTCAATTATTTTCAATTGGTTTACCTGCAGAAGGCCATTGAGAAAAACGCCTGTAACAACGAGGGTGATGAGTACCACCAGCGATGTGGAAATTTGACCTCCAAGTACAAAACTAATGATTGATTGGATACCTAAAGGGAGCGAAAGTTGTATCAAACCATTGAGCACTGCATAAAAATAAATGGACGAAATTTCATTTTTCTCCATTTTAATAACCCGCAAAATCCTGGTTACGGGCCGGGCAAATATGTTCTCCTGCATAGCAATTCCTGCCATTGTGGTCATTGGTTTAGTTTATATTCAACTTTCAAAGAGAGTTAGGCAATAAAACTGTATTATCGCCGCCGCAAAAATAAATGGACTGGGACCAAGATTTTTTCTATTTAAGAAAAGATTAAGAAATCCCATACACCTTTAAAAAAACTCAAAACTAACAACAGTCAAACGCTTTTGTTCAGAATTCATTAATTTTTTCTAAAAAATAATTAAACGAAAGCCCCCGGTCATGTGGGGGCGTTTCTAACAAGAATATATATTCATCTTAATCAAACAGTGCTGCCTGATTATTGTCTTTTTCCTTGGTTTCCCATTCCATTTCTACTGATTTTGAATAATCTACCAGCTTGGCACCCACTGCTTTCCATCCCATTACCTCCACTAATTTATCAACTTTAAATTTGGCCTTGTTAACCTGCGCCCCCCTTCCGGTTTGCACTTTCAGAACCGGTTCATGGGCAGTTGTTACAGTTTCGAGGCGGTTGTCTTTACCTTCCTTAATAAAGTAAAATTTGGAATGTAAAGTGGTGGTTTCAATCCTGAACCTTTTAATATTAAACTGTAGTTTCTCCTGGTCGAGGTAAACAGCTGTAATAATTTTATCCGGATTGTATTTTTCGATGAGCAGTATTTTATCTGCATCAAATCGCTGGGTGAGTTCCTGGTCGGTTATCTCGTAGTTTCCATCTGCATAAATTACCAATATCCTGTCTTCAGCTTCAAACATGCCCAGGTATTCACCTTTATCTTCGGAGTTCAGGCGCCCAAATTTATTATCGAACCATAATTTTTTGGCGCTGAGGGTCGATTTCCCTGCTTCCTTAAATTTCACCGATTTAACAGGGTATTTGGTTACCTGGTTACCGATACTGCCCCTTCCTTTAATTTCCAGCTCTTCAAAATAAAAGTCAATTTCCTTATTCCTTGCGCTGCAATTCGGACTCAACAGGATTTTTACCACTTCTGCCTCACCGTTAGGGTTGGCCGTAAAATAATGTACTTTACTTTTCTCGCTTCCTTTGGTTAAATCATATTCCTTGTCGCGGGTAACACCCGTTACATTAAACCGTTTGGCAAAACTCACCCCTGTTTTGCCATCAGCATAAATCATATTATAAGTGGTGCGTTCATCATTTTTTTGAAATACGGCAACGTGCAGGATGTCTTTTCCAATAAAAGTCTTCTCAGCTACCCTAACCACTTTCATGATTCCACCTTTGGTGAATGCAATGATATCGTCGAGGTCTGAACATTCGGTAATGAATTCATCTTTCTTCAATGAAGTGCCGATAAAACCTTCTGCAAAATTTGCATATAGTTTGGTATTTGCGATGGCAACTGTTTTAGCCTGGATAACATCAAATAACTTAATCTCGGTCTTACGCTCCCTGCCTTTTCCGTATTTCTTGAGCAGGTTCTCATAATAAACAACTGCAAAGTCTACCAGGTTCGCAAGGTCATGTTTCACCTGTTTGATTTCTGCTTCCAGCCCTTTTATCTGGGCATTGAGTTCATCAATATCCAGCCGGTAAATCCTACGTACAGGCTTCTCTGTTAGCTTCAGGATATCTTCCCGGCTGATGTCCCTTTTCAGCTGTTTTTTGAATGGAACAAAAGCTTTATCAATGGCAGCAATCACTTTGTCCCATGTTTCATGCTTTTTTTCAAGTTCCTTGTATATTTTCTCTTCGAAGAATATTTTTTCAAGAGAGGTGTAATGCCATTTTTCCTGTAATTCGCCCAGTTTTATCTCCAGTTCGCGGCGAAGCAGGTCTTTAGTATTGTCGGCAGAAATTTTCAACAGGTCGGTAACAGATAAGAACTGGGGCTTTTGCTCAACAATCACGCATGCATTTGGGGATATGCTCACTTCACAGTCGGTAAATGCGTACAAAGCGTCAATGGTAATATCGGGCGAAATGCCCTGGGCAAGCTCAACAATAATTTCAATATCAGCAGCCGTATGGTCGGTAACTTTTTTTATTTTGATCTTTCCCTGGTCATTGGCTTTTACAATGCTTTCCATCAATTGTGTTGTAGTAACACCGTATGGTACGCTTTTGATCACCAGCGTTTTCTTATCCAGCTCTTCAATAGCAGCCCGAACCCTTACTTTACCGCCTCTGCGGCCCTCATTGTAATTGCTGGCGTCCATGCTCCCTCCTGTTTGAAAATCGGGCAAGATCTCAAATTTCTTTCCACGGAGGTATTTGATAGACGCTTCAATCAATTCACAAAAATTGTGTGGGAGTATTTTCGTAGCTAGCCCTACTGCAATACCCTCTGCTCCCTGCGCCAGTAAAAGCGGGAATTTCATCGGAAGGGTGACAGGTTCGTTTTTGCGGCCGTCATAGCTGAGTTGCCAATGGGTTGTCTTTGCATTGAAAGCTACATCCAGTGCGAATTTGCTGAGCCTTGCTTCTATATATCGTGCAGCGGCTGCATCGTCGCCAGTCCGTACATCGCCCCAGTTACCCTGTGTTTCAATCAGCAGGTCTTTCTGGCCCAGGTTTACAATGGCATCGCCAATACTGGCATCTCCATGCGGATGGTACTGCATGCTCTGCCCAATGATATTGGCCACTTTATTAAAGCGGCCGTCATCCATTTCTTTCATGGCATGCAATATCCTGCGCTGTACGGGCTTCAAGCCGTCCTCTACAGCCGGAACGGCACGCTCCAGGATCACATAACTTGCATAATCAAGAAACCAGGTTTTGTACTGTCCACTTACACCAGTCTCACTATGTGTATATTCGTCTTTTACTTTCTTTGCCATCAATATTTTATTAAATCAAGCTTTTAATTGGTAAACTGCCTCCCTTATATTTCATATAACTCAAGGGGCTGGTCATTGGGGTCATAGAAAAAGCAAAACTTTTTGCCGGTTATTTCATCTGTGCGTATTTCTTCAACAGATACTGCTTTCGCTTTTAATTCTGCAACGGAGGCTTCCAGATTGTCTACTGAAAATGCCAGGTGCCGAAGGCCCTTTGCTTCCGGGAACGAAGCCCGCTGCCTGAAATCGGGAAAAGAAAACAATTCTATAACATACTTCCCGTCAATTGCCAGGTCGAGTTTATACGATTGCCGTTGCTCGCGGTAAGTTTCTTTGATGATAGTGAACCCAAGCACTTCTGTATAAAAAGCCTTGCTTTTCTCATAGTGGTCGGTAAGTATGGCAATATGGTGGATCCCTTTGATGTTCATGGCCAATTTTTTTCATCATTCAACTTCAGCGGCGGGTGCCGTTGCTGCTGCTTTAGTTTTAATTTCAAAATCTTTCATGCTGCCAATTTTTCCCTGCACATCATACTGGCCGTCGGCTAGCAATTGCTTCAGGCGCCAAAGCAGGTAAGCATCTCCGGTAGTATGTTTTGCTTTATGAAGGAAGGCATTGATGATTTTAGATGCTTTCTGCCAGTCGCCGGAAATGTATTTTTTCAACTCTGCATCATAAAAATGGTAATCCTGCTGAACCAGTTTTTTGCCACCCTCCAGGAGCCGGACGCCTTTTCCCTCGGCGCAAATCTTGGTCCACTCATCGGGGTCTACTTCAAACTCACTCAGGGTAATTTCCCTCGCCAGTTTCCTGGCTTTCAGGAATTCTTTTGCCGGAATTTCGTGTAACCATACCGGGTAGAAAATATTCCCCTTTTCATTGATAAATGGCAGGTTGTTGAGGTACAGGATGAATACCCTGCCCTGGAATTCTTTCATATAATGGAGCAACCAGTAGTAGCCCGAAACATCGTGCTTATTCTGGGCAGCCCATATCCAAACGGTTTCTTCTTCGTTCCGGCGCATGGTTCCTACCAATTCGGCGACGGTTTTGTAGTCGTCTATTTCAGGGGCGCCTTCCCTGGCCTCATAGTCGCCCCCTGCCAAAACTTCTTTCCACCATTCACGGCGAGACTGTATGCCTTCACCAATGTAGATATCTGTTAATGGGCCCACTGCATAATCATCCCTGATCTGCACTATCTCTCCTTGCATAGCAGGCTCTAATTCAATGGCTGCCTGTAATACAGCTACATCTGCCTCATTAAAAACAATATGGATCATTTCAAATCAATTATCGGGAACAATCCCTGTATTTAAATAATAACCTTTAACAATACCTGCTATTTGGACACTGTTTCTTCAATGAGATCAACTTCTACTTTGAGGTTCTCTATAATAAAATCCTGCCGTTGAGGTGTATTTTTACCCATATAGTACTCCAGTAAGTTTTGTACATGTTCACCCTGCTCCATGATCACCGGTTGTAATTTGATATCGGTTCCAATGAAACGGGCAAATTCATCCGGACTGATCTCCCCCAACCCCTTAAAACGGGTGATCTCCGGTTTGGCACCCAGCTTTCGAACAGCAGCCTGCTTTTCAGATTCATCATAACAATAAATGGTTTCCTGCTTATTGCGAACCCTGAATAATGGGGTCTCTAAAATATACACGTGCCCATTTTTCACTAAGTCGGGGAAAAATTGCAGGAAAAAGGTCATTAGCAATAAACGGATATGCATGCCATCCACGTCGGCATCTGTGGCAACTACGATGTTATGATATCGAAGCCCCTCGTACCCTTCTTCAATATTCAGTGCATGTTGAAGTAAATTAAATTCCTCATTCTCATACACGATTTTTTTGGTAAGCCCAAAACAGTTCAGGGGTTTGCCCCGCAGGCTGAATACGGCCTGGGTATTCACATTTCTGGCTTTTGTTATAGACCCGCTGGCACTATCCCCCTCCGTAATAAAAATGGTGCTCTCTTTTTGCTTCTCAATGATAGCATCCTTGTCTTTACCCGTAGGCTCATCATTGTAATGGAATTTGCAGTCACGCAATTTCTTATTGTGCAGGTTTGCTTTCTTCGCACGTTCATTGGCCAGTTTCTTGATGCCTGCGAGTTCTTTGCGTTCACGCTCATTTTGCTCAATGCGTTTCTTCAGCGCATCAGCGATGGAAGGGTTACGGTGCAGGTAATTATCCAGTTCTTTCACTAAGAAATCACCCACAAAGTTTTTCATACTTGGCCCGTTCTCATATACCGTTTGCGAACCCAGTTTTGTTTTTGTTTGGCTCTCAAAAACCGGTTCCTGCACCCTTACTGAGATGGCAGCGCATATACTTCCGCGTATGTCTGAGGCATCGTAATCTTTTTTGAAAAATTCCCGGATGGTCTTTACATATCCTTCCCTGAATGCCCCCAGGTGGGTACCCCCCTGTGTAGTGAACTGCCCATTTACAAAACTATAGTACTCCTCACCATACCCGTTACCGTGAGTGAGTGCAACTTCAATGTCTTCCCCTTTGAGGTGAATGATGGGATAACGGATCTCATCGGGGTTTGTTTTACGTTGCAAAAGATCGAGCAGGCCGTTTTTACTTACATACTTTTTACCGTTGAGGTTCATCACCAGCCCGGCATTCAGGTAACAATAATTCCAGAACTGGTTATCGAGGTACTCCTGAACAAAATGAAAGTTCTTAAACACTGATTCATCTGGAATGAAAGTCACCAATGTGCCATTCTCTTCTTTGGTAGCAGCTTCTTTATACTCTTTTACGAGCACACCTTTTTCAAACTCAGCTGTTTTCTCTTTTCCTTCACGGAATGCTGTCACCTTAAAATAATTGCTCAGCGCATTGACGGCCTTTGTACCCACACCATTCAAACCTACACTTTTTTGAAAAGCCTTGCTGTCGTATTTTGCCCCGGTATTGATTTTGCTCACTACATCCACTACTTTTCCCAGTGGGATACCCCTACCGTAATCCCTTACAGTAATGCGTTTACCCTCTATAGTTACTTCCACATGCTTTCCATAGCCCATGGTATGTTCATCAATACAATTGTCTATGACTTCTTTAAGTAATACATAGATCCCGTCATCTGAACTACTTCCGTCACCCAGTTTTCCAATGTACATCCCGGGGCGCAAGCGGATGTGTTCGCGCCAGTCGAGGCTGCGGATACTCGCTTCATTATAATCAAATAGGTTCTTTTCTGCCATACTATTTTATGTTACCAGCGGTTGTTTTTCAATCGGCTTCAGTGGCGTCGCACCCTTCATCGTTCATGCTAAGCCCGCCTTATCAGCCCGCGAATATAAAGAATGCTAGGTTTTTTAGTAATGTGGAGTTTCCCACAGTTGTGATTAAATTCCCCCGGCTTTTGGAAACCGCTACCACACGGTGTTACAAAAGCTATTGCGTACCCGGATGCCGTTTGTGACAGATAGGCTATATTCGGGCAAAAATTAATACGATCGAAACCAATAGAACAAGGATTGCAGCGCTTGCATTGGAACGGGAGGCCGAAAATGATGCGTTCAGGGAGTTTATCGCCCGTGTGGATAGCGAATATACCGATTCGCTGGTTCACGGCCTCAACGATCAAGTGAGTGCCGCAATTGATTGTACACAATGTGGCGCCTGTTGCCGTCAGTTAATGATCAATGTTACCGCATCAGATGCCGAAAGAATGGCTTCGGCCCTCCAACAACCCGTTGAACAATTTACCAATGAATACCTGGAAGTGAGTTTACAGGGACAAAAAATCATGAACAGTATTCCATGTGCCTTTTTAGAGGAAAATCAATGCACCCGTTACGAACACCGGTTCACCGAGTGCAGGGAGTTCCCACACCTTAACAGGAAAAATTTCAAGGGCCGCATGTTTGGCACATTGATTCACTATGCCATGTGCCCGATCATTTTTAATGTGGTAGAGGAATTGAAATTTGCCACTGGGTTCAAATCAATATCATAAACCAATCGAAAATATGAATCTCAATTTAACCGGAAAAACGGCCATCGTTTGTGGAAGCACCCAGGGGTTGGGTTATGCATCTGCGAAAGAGTTGGCTTTGCTGGGCGCCCAAGTGGTGCTTATGGCACGAAATGAAGAGAAGCTTTTATCTGTGTTGCCATCACTGGATACCAGCAAAGGCCAGCAACACCATTACCTGGTAGCCGATTTTTCAGATGTAAATACCGTTCAATCAGCTATCAGTAAATATGTGGGAGATGGGAAAACTGCACAAATCCTGGTCAATAATACGGGAGGGCCTGCGGGGGGGCCGGCACTGGGAGCTACATTGGATGATTTTACCCAGGCATTCAATAGCCATTTATTATGCAACCATTTGCTTACGCAGGCGCTTGTTCCGGGCATGAAAGCAGCATCCTTTGGAAGGATCATTAACATCATTTCTACTTCTGTAAAACAGCCCATCATTGGTTTGGGGGTTAGCAATACCATCAGGGCAGCTGTAGCCAACTGGAGTAAAACGCTGGCTACTGAATTAGGCCCCTATGGTATAACGGTTAACAATGTATTGCCGGGGTTTACACAAACCGTTCGAGCAGATTATGTGATTCGTAAAAAAGCGGCTGATAGTGGAAGGACAGAAGAACAGGTTATGAAAGAACTTGTAGCTGAAATCCCTGCGGGGCGCATTGGCCAACCCGAGGAGTTTGGCGCAGTTGTTGCTTTTTTGTGCTCACCTGCCGCTGCCTACATTAATGGAATAAATCTTCCTGTTGATGGAGGCCGGTTGCTTTGTTTATAATTTTTTCTTTTAGAAAAAAGGGCTACTTTACCCTCTCTATTTTTCATAATTAAACTAAAGACATGAAAACGATTAAATTCCTTTCCGTATCTGTATTGGCCTGTGCGCTGGTATTTACGGGATGCAAACCAAAAGATGCAGATATCAAAGCATCGGTAGAAGAAAAGCTAAAAGCCAATGCAGCTACAGCCGCCACATCAGTTACTGTTGATAAGGGTGTGGTAACCCTTGGTGGTGAATTGGCAAACCCGGATGCAAAAGCAGAAAGTGAAAAAATTGCGGCAGCTGTAAAAAATGTAAAGTCAGTGGTGAACAATATTTCTGTGACGCCCCCCCCACCACCTCCTCCGCCGCCACCAGTGATTGCAGCCGATGATCCGCTTGCCAAAGCAGTGACAGATGCTACCAAAGATTTTCCGGGGGTACAGGCCACCGTTAGTGACGGTATCATTTTACTGAAAGGGGAATTGAGCCGTGCGTCGCTGCCAAAACTCATGAAAGTATTGAATGCCCTTAATCCGAAAAAAATTGATAATCAGTTAACCTTAAAATAAAAGGAGGAACCAAATCATGTTATTACAGGATAAATACAAAGCAATTACCGATGCCGCATCCATAGCAGGTGTTGGCGACCTCCAGGTGAGAGACCAGGATGGTGTTTTATATATCAACGGCACTGCGCCATCAGGTGCTGTGAAGGACCAGCTTTGGGACATTTATGGTAAGATTGATCCCGATTTCAGGGCAGGTGATTTAATCATGGATATCAATGTTGCTATTGATGCTGCTGTAACAAAAGCAAAAGTTATTACGGAGAAATCAAATCTCAATATTAGAAAAGGCCCGGGAACCGATCAGCCAATAATTGGTAAAGCAGCAAAAGGTGAAATTATTCACCTGATTAATAGAAGCAACGAACAATGGTGGCTGGTGCGTACCGATGATGGCGAAGAAGGTTATGCTTACGCAGTGTACCTTGAACCGTTAGATGATAAGTAAACGCATAATAAAAACTCCCGCAATAGTTGCGGGAGTTTTTTATGAAGATCAGTGTATGCCTCGTTCAAAAATAATTTACTGCCCATTTGCTTTTACAAAATCGGTTACCAGGTAACTGATTAATTTACCCGTACTATCATCTTTCCTGCCATCTACCAACTGGCAAGCCCCTTCACTGATGTGCAAATAGGCAACTTTACAGTCGGTAGCAGTGAAATTAATGTACTGCCTGGCTTGTAATGCACTGATACCCGATGGTGTGCAGGCGCTGCTCAAAACATTTTCAATACAATCTACATCCAGTTCAATTCCAGTAAAAGTATCTTCTGTAAACCCTGTGGCATGTGCAATTGCCTGAATAAAATTCTTCTTTTCATGTATGAACAGGTCTTCATAAGTGCAATACTGAATGAATGGGCTCTCGTGTATATCCATTAAAACATTTTGAGGGATATAATTTTCATGCACACCAATTACACTGTATTTACCCAGGTACCCTTCATCTTCTGCATACCTGAAAGCGTTGCCGCTATGCCTTCCTTCCAATGGCCTGAAATCGGTTTGCGCATCGAGGTTGATGCAATTAATTTGTGCCAGCGGAATCTTGTCAGCTTTGTGTAACCCTTTTGCAACCCCTTTAATTATCGGGTATGCATTATTGTGGCCCCCGCCTACAATGATGGGGATTTTTTGTAGGGCTGCAATTGCTTTTATGATATTTTCTACCTGTTCATCAATGATATTTACAGCATGGCGGTAGGCATCAATTAATTCTTCCTGGTTGTAAGCATTTTTATCAATGAGGTATTTAATATCGCCAAAATCAAAATGGCCCAGTAGTAAGATATTATCGCCTGGCAAAAAATCATTGCTTTGTATATTTAAAAAAGCATTGAGGAACGGAAGCCATGCGGTATCTGCTCCGCCTGTTCCCCTGTTTGCCCGTACGCCAATATCTTCAGGAATGCCCAATAATACATATTTGGCCGTAGACTCTTTTAATGCTTCCTGCCAATCGGAACCAGGTTTAATATATTGCAACCGTTCCCCTAATTTGGTTTCAAAACGGCGCACTTTGGTGACCGATAAAATATCTTCTTTGGAATAAAACCTGAAATGTTTCATGCAGGGAAGTTAGGGAAAATCTGTTGCAGCAGAAAACTTCCTGGCCTTTCAACAAAAAAGCCCTGCAAGCAGGACTTTTAGGAATATAGTCGTTAATAAAACCTGGGGCAGCGTACCATTCTGGCATCACTGCTTTGGTTTCGGGTAAAGCCTTTGTATGAAAGCGTAAGTTCAAGTCCGCCCCGGTACTGAGAAGCGGGGGAAAGCTTGCTGATATTGATATCATAAGTTGCACCTATACTCATATTGTAATGATCGAGCCTGAGTACAGGAACCAATGCATCATTTACCCTGTAAAACATTCCTGCAGCGATGCTTATCTTTTTTTCATCGTCCCGTTCTACCAGGTCGTGCATCATCATCAAGCCTCCCTGGATGAGCGTTGCCCCACCTTGTTTAAAAAAATCACCATAAAATACAATCCTGTTCTGGTCACTCGTTGGAGTTGTAACACCTGCATTCAATACCCATTTTGGGTTTAAGCTGATATCGTTCTGTGGCTGAAATGCTACTTTTGGGCGGGTGAAATGGAACAATCCCACACCTACATAATAATCAACATTGTTGCCAGATACGCTACTGAGGCATAACCCTGCTGCAGGATCCCAATAAGTTAAACTGGTATTGGTGAAAGTTTGACGGGTAGGGTTAGACGCACTATATGATCCGCCAACAAACTGGTCATCGAAACTGAGTTTGGCAGGATCAAAGCGCTGCATCACTGGGCCCGCCATAAAAGCAGCCGATAAATAGGTGTTTTTTTCTGCACTCAACGATTTATGGTAATTGATGACAGGAAAAACCTGTGTCCTGCTTAACTTAGAATCGCCAGCCATATCATTTGTCAACTGAGCCCCGAAAGTGATGAAATCGGCGCCGTTTTCGCCAACAGGCTTTTTATACTCGATACCCAATGCGATGGTGCGGTAAGGGACAGTTACACTTTGCCATTGGTTCCTGTAACCGGAAGTGAGGCGAAGGTCACCAGTAAAGATGCCTGCCAATGCAGGGTTCCTGAGCAATGGCAGATCATAGAATTGGGAGAAATTGATATCCTGTGCCCGCCCCTGTATACCAAACGACAGCAGCAATATGATGAATGGGATTTTATATGCGTTTTTCATAGTGTATGTTTTACAGGACTATTTCAAAATGGTTGTATTTCCTTTATACGTATATACTACTCCGTTATCACAAGTTACTTCAGCTGTGTACACATACACATCAGGCTGGGCCAGTACGCCCCTCACTTTACCATCCCATCCAAACCGTGGGTCGTTTGGACTGAAACCTTGTTTTTCAAAAATGAGGTTGCCCCATCTGTTAAATACCCTGAATGATTTTACTGTAACACCAGTACCACGAACCATGAGGATATCATTCAAACCATCCCCATCAGGAGTAAAGGCATTTGGAACAAAAACCTGGGAATTTTTACAGAAAGTGATGATGGTAACTGTATCTGCAACAACACAACCAAAACTGTTACGAATTGTAAGGGTATACGATGTGTTGTTCGCTACTGTTGCCGTTGGTGAAGGGCAATCACTACAACTGAGGTTTATTGCGGGCGACCATTGCCAACTTACAATTGGGCCGTTTTGCGTAACCGGGCTAAAAATTACACTACTGCCTGCAGAAGCGGTTACATCGGGGCCAATTTGTAATTGCGGGTTTGGCCCAACGGTTACACGTACACTAGCAGTATCAGCAAAGCAATGATGGTCATCGTAGCCAATTACCTGGTAAGTAGTGCTGCTATCCGGTGAAGCAACCGGGTTTGCAATATCGGTAGCATTCAATCCTGTTGAAGGAGACCAGATATACCTCATTGCCCTTTCTGCATGAAGATTAATTGCCCTACCCTGGCAAATGGTATCACCCGGGGCAACAATCATGTCAAAAGGCTGAATCACATTTACTTTCACGCTGTCGAATGCCTTACAACCATACCTGCTGATTCCTTCAACGACATACATTACGCTATCAAGCGGGCTTGCTACCGGTGTAGCGCAGTCGAAGCAACTGAGCCCTGTTGGTGGTTCCCAAATATATTCATATGCCCCGGAAGCTTCCAGATGTAGGCTTCCTCCCCTGCAAATCGTTTGATCGGTATTGCCGTTTACGTCAGGCGTAGGATGAACGGTAATTTTAAAACTTTGCGATGCTGTATTGCATCCCGTACTCACATTGGCAGTTACATTGATGTTTGCAATCACTGATGTACTCCCGTTATTACTGGCAATAAAAGCCGGTATATGGCCAGTGCCATTTGGGGCCAACCCTATGGCAGGATGATCATTTGTCCAGCTATACGTTGTACCAAAAATAGGGCCAGTAAGTTCTATGGTATCGGTCATAACGGTATTGCATACTGCCTGGTCGAACAATGGATAAATTGCTGGTGATGGGTTTACCCTGATGGTAAATACAGTGCCCACACTGTTACAGGCATTGGCGGTTCCTGTAACGGATACAATTGCCGTGATGGGATAATTATTTGTGTTGGTTGCAACAAAGGATGGGATATTGCCATTGCCATTTTGTGCAAGCCCGATATTTGCATTTGAATTGATCCAGTAAAATGAGGTCCCGGCAACGGTTCCTGTAAAATTTACTCCCGGTATTGTTGTGCCACTGCAAACGATATGATTGGGTGGTTGAGACATAGCAGGCGTTGGGTCAACAGTAATGCTGAATGTTCTTGTATTTCCTGTACATCCATTGGCTGTAGCCGTTACCGTTATATTGGCAACCACTGGAGTGTTCCCAGAATTGATGCCTGCAAATGATGTAATATTTCCTGTTCCCGAAGCGGCAAGGCCAATCGATGGGTTGTCATTGGTCCAGGTATAAGAAGTACCAGCAACCGGGCCTGCAAGTACTACCCCATCTGCCATGGTACCATTGCAGATAACCTGGTTCAACGGCTGAATTACCGCCGGCCTTGGGAGTACTGTAATGGAGAAATCTTTTGGTGCACCAGGGCAGCTATTGATCATCGGCGTTACTGTGATGGTTGCTGTATTACTTACTACATCATTGTTTACCGGGTTAAATGAAGGG
>JBPOHG010000005.1:0-24393 GCA_052035835.1 Bacteroidota bacterium
ATCATTTGGTTCAATTCATCCACCAATGTTCTTAAATCTTTCATAATGAAAATGTTTTTTTGATTAAAAATCAAAATTAATGTTTAAACATTGAATTATAAAATTTATTTAATTCTCTGGCGGAGCAGTGTTTTCCGGAGCATTCTCTTCTTCCCCGTCATCGCCAAATTCGTTGATGTATATTTTCACGAGGATGATAAAATAACTCACCAGCAATGGGCCAAAGATGAGTCCGATAAACCCAAAAAGATTAAGCCCTACTATCACCCCTAATACGGTGATCATGGGATGAACATCACCCATTCGTTTCATCAGGCTAAGCCTGGCCACATAATCTACATTGCCGGTTACTATGATGCTGTAAATAGCCAGTCCAATGGCAGGCCAATTCAATCCTTGCGCAAACATATACCCAACCAACGGCACCCAAATAATCATGGTTCCTACCAGGGGGAAAAAAGCAAATACACCGGTAAGAAAGCCCCAAAGCCCCCAGTCTTCAACGCCAAAAATCCAATACCCCAATGCAGCGAAGGCGCCCTGGATGATACAGATAATAGGTATCCCCAGTGCATTGGCCCTGATCATCATTTTCGTTTCACCGGCCAGCAGGCTAATGTTGCGTGGCTTCAACGGGATCATGCGGCTTAAGTATTTCTCCGTATCCCTGCCATTCACTAACAGGTAATAAAACAGAAAAAACATCATGATGAGGTTTGTGATGATATTGGCCGTGCTGTTGAGTATTTTGGGGACAAAGGCAGAAAGTTTTGCGGAGATGGTTTTTGCATTATCTGCGGTTAACATCGAATAGCCGGTTTTCGCTTTCACTTTTGCGGCAATACCCTGCAACCCTTCAATGATCTTCTCCTGATTTTGTGCGATGTCGTTTATTTTGGGGGAAATGAGGGTAATACTGAAATAAACTGGCAATGCAATGAGGACAATGTATGCAAACATAAATAGCAAAGCTGTACGCCCTTTGCTCCATTTATTTTTAAAAATAAGCCTGAAATAAAGAGACCTGCTGAGAATATACAATGTTAAACCACCCAGTAAACCCGGGATAAAAATTCCCAACTCAAGCACCAGTAAAGTTGCTATAACGATAATGAGTACCAGAAAAAACACCTGTCGCAGGCGTTCATTGAACAATCGCTGATCCATGAAAAATTTTTAAGTAGCTTAATCTTTCCAAACAGAAACCCCTTCACTGCAATTAGAACAAATATCGATATTCCGGCGGCTTTGCATCAACTCCGCCCTGAATTGTTTATAATTTGAATTGTGCCAGATTTCCCTGAATGGTTGTGAACGCAGATTGCCAAGCTGGTGCATTGCATCTTTATCAAAACAACAAGGTACCACCAACCCATCCCAGGTAATCACATTGGCATGCCAGAGTTTCCAGCAACGGTTTGCCAGCTTATTTTTTGACTCATAAGTGCCATCCTTCCTTTTCCTGTACCTGCTAAACCTGGTGGTTTCGGGTATCAATTGATTGGGGTCTGTTTCGTAATCATATACCTGCGCTGTTTTGAAACGCACTTCATCGACACCCATTTCTTTTGCTAGTTTTTTAATATCCTCCACCTGGTGTTCGTTTGGCTTAACTACCAGGAACTGAAAAAAAATAAACGGGGTCTTGCTTTTCAGTTCCTTACGCCATTTGATGATATTCCTGGTCCCTTCCAACACTTTGCTGAGCTGCCCGCCCACCCGATATTGCTGGTAAACATCCTGTGTTGTGCCGTCGATTGAAATAATCAGCCTATCAAGGCCGCTTTCAACTGTTTTGCGTGCTGCTTCTTCCGTTAAATAATGTGCATTGGTAGAAGTGGCTGTATAAATTCCTTTCGAAGAGGCATACTTTACCATGTCCAGGAATGAAGGGTTTAGATAAGGTTCCCCCTGGAAATAAAAGATCAGGTACAACAACTCTTTATGAATATCGTCGATCGTTTGGGTAAAAAAATCTTTTTGCAACATCCCGGTAGGGCGTGAAAAAGCCCTGAGGCCGCTGGGGCACTCAGGGCAACGAAGATTACAGCTGGTGGTGGGTTCAAATGAAACAGAAACCGGCAACCCCCACTGTATGGGTTTTTGGGTAAAACGGGAAATATAAAAACTGGTTACAACCTTACATGCATTCCAAAGCCGGGCAAAAGTAAGCTTGCTGAATAAATTAATCGTATCATTCCGGTTGAACCTCGGCATACCTGCAAAATTACTGGTATTTTAGGTTCCATTCGAATCAATAGTCGTTCACCTCTGTACTGGCCACAATATCATCCTCACACAGTTCTTCTTCGGCACAAATATCCGATTCCCTGCAGGTAACATCCCTATAACAAAGTTGTCCTTTGCAGAAAGTTTCATAATTATTAAATATTACATTCAGGGTGATAAAGTTCATCACATAGGCCCTTGTTTCAGCAGGAAGGAAATCTTTGATATCCCAAAAATCGGGAGAAGGTTTTCCCGTTCTCTGCATAGCATTCCAAACATTGCCTACACCACAATTATAGCTGGCAGCGATCAGCAACCAATCGCCGTTTAAGTTACGGCTACGGTCACGCAGGTAACGGGCAGCTGCGTGTGTTGATTTTGTAAAATTTTTTCGCTCATCGGTTACCGTTACTTTATTGGTTGGTTTTGCATTACCGGTTTGCACCGAGGGCCTTATCTTCCCCTTTTTCTTTTTTTCCCTTTTGGAAACGAGCGCTTTTTGTTTGGCTTCAATTTTTAACCCGTATTCCTTTGCCACTTCATCCATAAACTGCCAGTAACCTACAGCACCGGCTGAAGAAACTGCATTGGCATTGAATCCGCTTTCGAGGGCTAACAATACCCTGAATTCTGCGGGAACATTGTATTTTTTGAGAATAGAAACCACTTTTGGAAACAGTTTCTTACCCCTGCTAAACGTCCGGATGAGGTAATCCTTCCTTGCCTGGGCAAACTTCTCTATGTATGCTAAAGACTCGGTTTCGTTCCCTGCAAGTATCTGGGGGAACTTCACATTTGATTTGCGCAGTAAAACAACCGGGTCTTCCTTTTCTGTTGCAGGAAGAGCAGATGGCATTTTTTGAATGGTATCATTTTCTGCCAGGTTGTTTCCCGCAAATACCATGTTCATCGTTCCTAAGCAAACCATGCAGCATCCAATGACTTTAACAATAGATGTTTTCAAATTATAGTATTATTACATAGGTAAAATAATAGCACTGCGAGAGCGTTTCTCATAGGGCATTGCTTTAAACGACCAACAGGGCTAAATATTGCCTTTAAAACAAGGTAGATTACCGCTACCAAAACTTAATTTTACGGATTAACAATTACTGTCATGCGTATTCTGATATTTCTCATTTTGTTTTCAACATCCCTACGGGCACAAACGAAAGACGAATACAAAGATGTATCGGCCATTGCCGCTATGGAAAGAGACGCACATACCCGCATCCTCCTGGGTAACAGGGGGAGTGCTGCATCTGGCAATTTTGATGTGAACTATTACAGGTGTGAATGGTCCATAGACCCTTCGGCAAGGTATATCAGTGGTTCGGTAACTGCATATTACACTATGACTGCCGCAGGGAGCAATATTGTATTCGACCTAATGAGTACACTCGTTACCGATAGTGTAAAACAAAGAGGCAGCCACCTGGTATTTACAAGGCCCGGAGACGCCGTTTCTATTGATTTGCCAGGTACTACCAATACAGGGACTCTTGATTCAGTGACCATATATTACAAAGGGATTCCAGCCAATACAGGTTTCGGCTCTTTCATACAAAGTATGCATGCAGGCGTTCCCGTTATGTGGACACTTAGTGAACCCTATGGCTCCCGCGACTGGTGGCCTTGTAAAAATGGGCTCGATGACAAAGCAGATTCTATAGACCTTTTTATCACCCACCCTGTTGCATATAAAGCGGCTGCGAATGGGATGTTGCAATCAGAAACGGTTGTAAATAATGGCACAAGCATTCTTACGCATTGGAAACACCGCTACCCGATAGTTACTTATCTCGTTTGCGTGGCAGTTACCAACTATGATGTTTTTAACAATAGTGTGCAGCTGGGCAATATCAATGTACCCATGGTTACTTATTGCTATCCCGAAAGCAGGGCGGCCTTTGAAGCAGGGACGCAAAACACGCTGGATGCCATGCAATTCTTCCACCGGGATTTTGGCGATTACCCATTTATCAAAGAGAAATACGGCCATGTGCAATTTGGCTGGGGCGGCGGCATGGAGCATCAAACCTCCACATTCATTGTAAACACCAGCGAATCACTGGTAGCCCATGAACTGGCACATCAATGGTTTGGGGATATGGTTACCTGCAGCAGTTGGAAAGATATTTGGCTCAATGAAGGGTTTGCAACTTATCTGGCCAGGTATTATATGGAACAAAAATACCCCGCCACGGCATTGAGCAACCGCCAAAATGTAATCAATAATATTACTTCTTCAACGAATGGTTCGGTAAAAGTGAATGATACTACCAGTGTAGGGAGGATTTTCAGTGGGAGGCTTTCTTATAATAAAGGTTCCTATCTCGTGAATATGTTGCGCTTTAAATTGGGTGACACAGCTTTTTTCAGGGGCATCCGCAACTATCTTCAACATCCTTCCCTCCAGTATGGATTTGTAAGTACCGCCGATCTCAAAGTAAGCCTGGAAGCTGCCAGCGGACAAGACCTTGGCCGTTTCTTCAGCCAGTGGTATGAAGGGGAAGGGTACCCTTCTTATAACGTTCAATGGTCACCGTTAGGAAGCAGCAGTGTTACATTTACCATTAACCAGGTTACTTCCGACCCCTCTGTTTCTTTCTTTGAAATGCCTGTTCCGCTGCTATTCAAGAATGCCACACAACAGAAAATGGTAGTTGTAAATCATACTGCCAGCGGACAAAATTTTATTGAGAGCCTGGGGTTCATTCCAGACACTGTATTGATTGACCCAGCGCTTGAACTGATCAGCCGTAACAACAACAGTGAAAAGATAACACTCGTTAATTCGGGTATACCTGTGGTAGAAATATACCCCAACCCCATTCAGGAACCATTTACCGTATACCTCCATGATTTCAATGAAACAATTGCGTTGATGCAGTTGTACAATATGGCTGGCCAGCTTGTTTACCGCCAACAGATTGCGCTCATCAACGGCGCCGAGATCATTCATCCCAACCTGCAACACTTAGCTAAAGGCCAATACCTGTTGCGTATACAATCCGGGAAATTCGTACAAACCAAATCGATCCTTAAATAAGCGAAAAACAGCATGCCCCGAAAAAAAAGAACAGTTTGGCGTACCCTGCTGTTTGTACTTCTTTCCTTAATTGCTATGGCAGCAACCGGATACCTGATCAACCGCTTTTTTTCTAAACCTGCGTTTATTCATTACCGGGAATTTGGTATACCCCTACCCGATAGTTACCTTATCCATGGCATAGATGTAAGCAGGCACCAGGGAATCATCAACTGGAAAGAAGTTCAACAAATGTCGGTAAAGCGTGTAAAAATCGGCTTTGCATTTATGAAAGCCACTGAGGGCCTGGGCAGGGTAGATGAACAATTCAAACGTAACTGGTTTCATGCACAGGAAACAGGAATGCCAAGGGGTGCATACCATTTTTTTATTGCCAGCAAGAGCGGAAAAGCACAAGCTGTGAATTTTATTGAAACGGTAAAGCTCAGTAAAGGCGACCTCCCCCCTGTGCTGGATGTAGAACAAACCAATGGGGCTTCTGTGGCAGACCTACAACAACGGGTGGCAGACTGGCTGCAAATGGTAGAAAAAAAATATGGTGTAAAGCCCATCATTTACACCAATGCCGATTTTTATACCCATTTTCTTGCTGGCAGGTTTGATGATTACCCACTTTGGGTTGCACATTACCTCGTTAAAGACAAGCCCCGTATACAACGAAAATGGCATTTCTGGCAGCATAGCGAAACAGGCCGGGTGAACGGTATTGAACCTTATGTAGATTTCAATGTTTTTAATGGCGACAGTACTGCTTTCAGAAAGCTGCTGATACGATAGAAATACATTTAATTTGCATCTATGGGAATGGAACCTGAAACAAGGAATTTCCTTGTGCTGATTGCACAAACGATATCACTGGTGTTATTATGGATGATGACCAATGTACTGTTTGGCATTTACCTGGGCTATGGTTTTTTTGAAGGAAGCCCCAATTGGAAAAACATCGTTTACTATCTCCTTTTTATCATTTCGTTACTGCTCATTATACGGCATATCAGGAAGAAATGGCGATAAGTTCTCTTTTCAATTCGAGCAATGAATAAGTGTTGGAAATTATTCAAATTCGATGCAACCAAAACATCAGCAAACAATGTTTATGATTCGGCGAACTGCATTTACTCTTATGGCATAACCTGTAATTTTGGTAATGAGCTGCTATGATCAGCAACACCGCTAATGCCAGTAACCAAAATTCGTAAACCTGAAAAAACTGTTTTGCTACGAGGAAAACAAAACCTGAAAGGAATAAACAAAATGGCAACAAGCGGCGATGGTGTTTAATATACCCATGATAAAGCGCATAAATACCTACTATGAAAGCTATGCCAATCATCACCCATTCAAAAACTACATTATGAATGATATTAACCCCAAACAATGGAAGCGTGGGAATGATGACCGGCAACAATGCACAATGTATGGCACATATAAGCGATGTGGCAATCCCTACCCCGTCCCAATTTAGTTTTATATTCATGAGGGGGGCAAAGATAGCAAATTTGCAATATTGTTGCAAGTTTTATCAAATCCTTGATAATTAGGCTGTTTATCAAAAGCTGAAGGGCGTACATTTGCATTCTGAATCGTAGCAAATGTCAAAAAAAACATGGCTATATATCATTTTCTTTGCCCTGTTGCTCACCGGCTTCTTTTTTGCGCTCAGAAATGAACAGCCCTTTACCAGTTCTAAACTGGCAGTGATCAATGCCAACATCCCCGACTTTCAATTTACCGATCAAAATGGTAAAGCCTTTACTAAAAAAAATACGGAAGGCAAAGTGTATGTAGCAGAATATTTTTTTACCACCTGCCGTGGAATCTGCCCTAAAATGAATGCAAATATGCGCCGGGTTTTTGACCGGTTTAAAGAAGAAGAAAATTTTTTGATCGTATCACATACCTGTATGCCCGAAACAGACAGTATTCCTTTAATGAAAGCCTATGAACACAAAATGATCAATGGTACTTTGATCAGGAATGATGATGGTTCGCATAAAATTGTATATACCGATGCAGATTCATCAAAGCAGGGTACCAATCCAAACTGGAATTTCGTAACAGGTGATAAAGCATCCTTATACCGTTTGGCCAGGCAGGGCTATATGATCGATAATGGCAAACCCGACAGTACGCAACAAATACAAGACCAGTTCATACATACCCAATTCTTTGCTTTGGTTGATAAATACGGAAGGGTACGCGGGATTTATGATGGCCTGATAGAGGAAGAAGTTCAAAAACTACTCAAAGACATTCCCGGGCTCCTGAAAGAAAAAGTTGACCCCCAGCGTTTTCTTAATGGATTCAGTAATACACCGAATTAAGTAAATTTATAGCATGGAACAGCACCTGGATATTTTAAAAAAGAATGGGTTAAGTGTAACAGAAGGAAGAAAAAAAATCCTTGAACTATTCTTTGATGCTGCGGGAGCATTGGCACATGCTGATATTGAAAAAAACACCGATGCAGCTTTTGACCGGGTGACTGTTTACAGGACTTTGCAAACTTTTGTGGAAAAAGGCATCATACACCAGATACCCACTACCGATAATTCTGTTCTATACGCACTTTGCAAAGACAATTGTGCAGCAGGCCATCACCACGACGAACATGTTCATTTCATTTGTAACAATTGCCATAAAACGATTTGCCTGGATGACGTTACCGTTCCTTCGGTAAAATTGCCTTCAGGGTTCTCCCCTTTGCAATCGGCAATGGTCGTAAATGGCATCTGTAGTGAGTGCCATTAAGCCCCGGCCACTGCTTCCCATTCCTTTTTTACAAAATCCATCAACACTTTAATTTTTTCCGGAGAAAAATCAAATGTAAGTCCGGCTGCCTGATAGAGCTCAGGAAGTGTTTTTGTACCGCCCAAGCGCAAAGCCTGGCAATAATTTTCAAGGGCCGATTCTTTGTCTTTTTTATACTGCATCCACATGCCAATTGCGCCGAGTTGTGCTATGCCATACTCAATATAATAAAAAGGTACTTCAAATAAATGCAATTGGCGTTGCCAGGCATTGCTCCTGAAATGATCAAGGCCGGTATAATCAATGATATCATCTTTAAACTCACTAAGCACCATCATCCAGGCCTTCGTCCTTTCCTCATGTGTATGCACAGGGTTTTCGTATAACCAGTGCTGGTACTTATCGATAACAGCAATCCATGGAAAAATACTGATCACCCGTTCCAGTTGATGTTCTTTTGCCTTCCTAAGATCTGCTGCATTCTCAAAAAAAGCTTCCCAATGATCCATACTAAAAAGCTCCATAGCCATGCTGGCCACTTCAGCAATTTCCATCGGGTATTCTTTAAACCCGCTAAGCTCGAGGGGATGTGCCAGGAAAGAATGAACTGCGTGGCCCCCTTCATGAACCATCGTGGTTACATCATGCATCTGTCCGGCTGCATTCATAAAAATAAATGGAGCGCCGCTTTCTGCTAACGGGCAATTATAACCGCCGGGTGCCTTCCCTTTCCTGCTTTCAAGATCGAGATGTTTCATCTCCATCATCTTTTGTAAACAATCACCAAAGAATGGGTTGAGCCTGTTAAAACAATCAATAGACTTTTTAAGTAACTCTTCCCCTGTGCTGAAGGGCCGAAGTGGCGTACTGCCGGCCGGTTCAGCTTCGAGGTCCCAAGGGCGCAAAGGATCTACTTCTAAAGACAGTTTTTTCTTGCGGTAAATTTCGTTCACCAGCGGAAGTATGTGCAATTTTACTGCTTCATGAAAGCGGACACAATCTTCCTTTGAATAATCAAACCGGCCCAATTCTTTAAACCGGTAATCGCGGTAATTATCAAACCCGGCGTTGATGGCTTGTTGGTGGCGCAAAGCGATCAGCTGATCAAACAATTGGTTCAGTTTATCTTTATCGGCGAGCCTGCGTTCCTGTATTTTCCTATACACTGTTTCGCGTAAACCACGGTCATGGCTTTCGAGGAACTTCCCGGCCTGCTGTAGCGTGTATTCTTTACCGTTAACTTCTACAAGCATTGCACCGGTTACCTGCCCGTACTGCTGTTGCAAAACCGCCATCTCTGCCTGCAAAGGAATATTTTCTTCCCTGAACAACTCTATGCTTTTACGAACACTGCGCAGGTAAGTAAAATATTTTTCAGGATCAAGTGTATCGAGTGCAGGGCTTCCCAGTAGCTTTTTATTCAGCTGGTCGGCATATGGCTGGATCTTGGGTTGAATTTCGAGGCAGAAATAATTAAAAGCATCTTCCAGTTCCTTATTCTCGGTGTCGCAGGTCATCCTGATCTGCCGCCAGCAGGCATCTTCACTCACTACCGCTTCCAGTTCGCTTTGATCTTTCAACCAATCATGCAAAGCTTGCATTGAATCAATATTACGCTCCATCAAATCTTTGAAATAAGGCTCCAGTGAAGCCCAATCGGTCATGATGAAATTTTGAGGAAGGAATTTCCGGGGTAATTTTTGAATAGCTGCTGAATACGTCATAGTAAAAATTCCGCCAGAGGCGGAAGTAGTAATAAAAATCAGGAATGGATTAAGCCATTTTCCTGGGTGTATTTATCTTTTTGGCCGGGGCGTTCTTCACGGCCGCTGCTTTAGCGGTTGCAGGCTTAGCTGTAGCAGGCTTTTTCTCTGATACTGGTTCAGCAGAA
This sequence comes from Bacteroidota bacterium, assembly GCA_052035835.1. Lineage (GTDB taxonomy): Bacteria > Bacteroidota > Bacteroidia > Chitinophagales > Chitinophagaceae > Ferruginibacter. Next base: position 9,924 of record JBPOHG010000005.1, read on the forward strand.
ACCTCTTCTGGTGTTACTCCAGAAAGTTTAATCTCTACATTATTACGGTTCAGCATTTCAAACCACTTTACCATTTTCTTCATATCACTGCCGTAAACCCTTTCAAAATCCATATCAGGGTACACTTTTTCAAAATACGCTTTGATGGCAGCTGCGTCGGCTTTGGCATCCGGTAAACTCTCTTTGCTCGCTTTCATAGCTTCAAAAATATCCACCAGGTTAACATTGTCACTTACTGTGTATATCTCAATGCTCTCGAGATGAGAGAAACTATGCAGGCGGTTGCTCACAAATTTGGTGCTTTTGTCTTCCAATGACCTCACAATACCTCCGTCTGCTTTTGAAGAAATGAGTTCATACAACCCGCTTAATCCTGTTACAGCAACTAACTTATTATATTCCATACAATTGAAAATTTTTAGGCTTGCAAGATAATTGTATTCACTCAAATTGCAGAAGTGAAAAAAATGAAAAGAAATGCTAAATAAAAAAATTGCCTGTTGAGCGATTGTTTTCCCTGATATGGTCGTCTAAACGCCAGGAAATATAAAAATTTTATGAAGAGATTTATTCTGACAGTCATTGTTACATGTTTATTTGGTTGGGCATCATTCGCACAAAGTGGTAAAATTAAAGGAGTTATAACTGATAAAGCAGACCAAACACCCCTTCGGGGAATTACGGTGAGCCTGCTTTTACAAAAAGACAGCTCGCAGGTAAAAAGCACCGTAACCAGTGAAACCGGTGGTTTTGAATTTGTGGACCTAGCTGCAGACAGCTTCATTGTGAGCGCCAGTTCTATTGGGTACCAGCCTTACATCATGTTTGTTCGGATCAATGAAAAGGAAAAGGACCTTGGTACTATTAATATGGATAAACAAGGCAAAGACCTCTCTGCTGTAACCATCGTTTCAAAAGCGCCGCCCGTTATACAAAAAGGAGATACATCTCAATTCAGCGCCAATCAATACAAAGTAAACCCCGATGCAACCACCGAAGACCTGGTAAAAAAAATGCCTGGTATCACTGTCGACAAAGACGGTACAGTCACCGCCCAGGGAGAACAGGTAAGGAAAATTACCGTAGATGGAAAAGACTTTTTTGGAGATGATGCAACGGCTGCATTAAAAAACCTGCCTGCCGAAGTAGTGGATAAAATACAGGTTTTTGACCGCCTCAGCGACCAGGCACAACTGACAGGGGTAGACGATGGCAATTCACAGAAATCAATCAATATCGTAACCAAGTCGGGCATAAAAAATGGGCAGTTTGGAAGGATATATGCAGGTATCGGAACGGAAGGCCGCTACACCGGTGGTGGCAATGTTAGTTTCTTTAAAGGAGACAGGCGCTTGTCTATTGTTGGAAATTTCAATAATATCAACCAACAGAATTTTGGTTCCCAGGATTTACTGGGCATCACCAGCAACGGAAGCGGCAACAGGGTTTCCAGTGCCGGAGGCAATCGGGGCGGAATGGGAGGAGGCCGTGGAATGGGCGGTGGCGGTTCCGATAATTTTATGGTTGGCCAATCTAATGGCATTAGTAAAACCAATGCTGTTGGGCTTAACTACAGCGACAAATGGGGTAAGAAGCTTAATGTGAGCGGGAGTTATTTTTTCAACAACAGTACCAATGAAAACCTATCATTGAACAATACGCAACTGTTGGAAGAGGACCAGTTTACGATTCAAAACAGCGATGCCCTTACCAGGAATTTTAACCACAGGATCAATGCCAGGTTTGAATATAAATTAGATTCTAATAACAGCATTTTTGTCATTCCAAATCTCAGCTTCCAGATAAACAAATCGAATTCGTTTTCTGCTCAACAGACCTATGAGAACCTGATGGATTCGATCAATAATTCCCGGGCAACCACAAACAATGACCGGGATGGGTACAACCTCCGTAACAATATCATGTTCCGTCATTCCTTCCCTAAAAAAGGCAGGTCGCTTTCACTCGGATTCAATACCACATTTACCCGAAACGCAGGAGAGACCATCATTGATGGTACTTACCGGTTCTATGATAATTTCGGGTTCCCCATTTTACCCGATTCCCTGCAACAGCAATTTACCAACAACATAACCAATGGCAGAACAATCGGCGGAACAATTGCCTACACCGAACCTGTAGGTAAGAAAGGACAATTGCAGATTGACTATAACCCTTCGATTCAGAAAAACAGGTCGAACCAACAAACTTTTTTATTCGACGGACAGAAATATGGGGATTTCGACAGCAGCCTTTCCAACAAATTCGACAACACCATTACTACCAATAATGCGGGTATTACTTACCGTTATACTCCAGGAAAAGACGAGCAGTTTGGTATAGGTGTCAATTACCAGCATTCGAGGCTCGAAAGCGAGCGAATATTCCCAACAAAGACAACGGTAGACCAAAAGTTTTCAAATTTCCTCCCCAATGCATTCTGGAGAAAGAAAATTTCAACAGCCAGCAACATCCGGGTGTTCTACCGTGCTTCCACCAATTTCCCTTCTGTTACACAACTGCAGGATGTGGTAAACCTGAGCAACCCTTTACGTGTAAGCAGCGGAAATCCGGGCCTTAAACAATCATATACACATTTCCTGGGCGGTCGTTATACCTATACAAATAGCAAAACAAGCCGTAGCTTCTTTGCAAACCTGTTTATGCAAACAGCTGCAGATTATATTTCCAACGCCACCTACATTGCCAATACAGATTCAACCATCCAGCAAGGCATTGTGTTACGCAAGGGATCACAACTTACCAAACCCATTAACCTCGATGGTTACAGGAGCTTCAGGAGCTTCCTCACTTACAGCATGCCCATCAAAGGGCTTAAAACAACCATGAACCTGAATGCCGGGTTCCAATATTCAAAGCTACCCGGACAAGTAAATTATATCGCTACCAATACCGATAATTACCAATACAATACAGGTGTTGTATTTGCCAGCAATATCAGCGAATATGTTGACTTCAATATTTCCTATAATGCCAGTTTTAATACTGCACGTACAAAAGGCGGGTCTCTAACTACCAACAAATATGTGAACCATGCAACCGGAGCCACACTTAACCTGCTAAATAAAAAGGGCTGGTTCATTCAAAATGAATTGTCGAACCAGATTTTTGACGGTTTATCAGGCAGCCTTGATCAGCACTTTACTTTATGGAATGCAGCTATAGGAAAAAAGTTTTTGAAGAACAAAGCAGGTGAATTGAAATTATCGGTATTTGACCTGTTGAAACAAAATCAAAGTTTGAGCCGTACAGTTACGAATACTTATATAGAAGATGTACAAAGCCAGGTATTACAACAATATTTTATGCTTACGTTCACTTACAGTCTGAAAAATTTTGGTACTCTAAAGAAAACTGCGGCGAATGCTGATTCCAATCAGCCGGGTATAAGGCATGGCGGTTATCCCGGCTTTTAATTAATTTAGTATGAAACAACTGATTCTTTTCATTGAACGAAAGCGAAATACTGGTACGGTTACAGCAAGGGGATTTTTCTGTCTTTCCTGCGATTGTGGAAAGGTTACAGGATATGGTTTACAATACTGCATTGGGTATCGTACAGCATGAGCAGGATGCAGAAGATATTACACAGGAAGTTTTCGTGACTCTGTATGAAAAAGGACATCAGTTTAGGGGAGAATCGAAATTAAGCACCTGGTTGTACCGTGTTACAATACGCAAATCGCTTGATGTAGAAAAGAAAAAAGGAAGGCGAAAGAAGGGAGGTTTTTTGAAAAAAATATTTGGTACAACGGAGGAAGCAGATATCCCGCATTTTGAACATCCGGGCGTTTTGCTCGATAAAAAAGAAGATGCAAAATATTTATTTTATGCTATTAAGCAATTGCCTGAACAGCAAAGAATTGCTTTCACGCTTCAAAAGCTCGAAGGGCTGACCAACGAAGAAATTGCAGACATTATGGGTAATAGCAAAGTAGCTGTTGAATCATTACAGGGAAGGGCCCGTGCAAACCTGAAAAATATTTTGCAGCAGTATTATGATAAGCATTTTTAAACCGGCATAATGGAAAGAGAAAAATCTACGGAGCACATTGCAAAAATTATGGAGAGCCTGGATGGAATCAGACAGGCTTCTCCCCGGACTTTTTTATTTACCCGGATACAGCAGCAGATCCAACAAAGGAAAGAGAACAATAGTGGCATTGGTTTGATAGTTACCTGGATCAGCAGGCCGGCAGTTGCTGTTACCCTTATTGCAGTGGTATTGCTCTTAAACCTTTCATTGATTTTCTGGCAACAGGGTAAGGACGGAAAATCATACAATGAACAGGCAGTTAATGAAGCCAGGGATGAATTTTCACTGGCAAGCGCACCTATTTATGAATTTGAAAACCAGGAGCCATAATGAGTACACAAACAAAAAATAAATTATTATTTCTAATCATCGCTGTATTACTGATCAGCAATATGGCTTTGCTTTATATGTTGTTCAGCCAGCAACCCGGAGGAGAAAAAAAATTTCGCCAAAGCCGCCAGGAATTTATTGCTGCTTACCTGAAAAACGAATTAAAGTTTAGTGAAGACCAGATGAAGCAATACCAGTCTTTTAGCCAGCAGCATATGAATGAAGTGAAATCCTTGTTCGACAGCATGGCGATGAAAAGAAAAAAAACGCTCCGCCACTTGGCTGCAGATGATTTCAGCGATTCGGCCATAGCAACGGCTGCTGCACAAATGAATACCGATCAGTCGGGCATAGAACTAAAAATGATACAACACCTCAAAGCCATTCGCATGCTTTGCACGGAAGAGCAAAAAGCGAGGTTTGATACCGGCTTCTATAAAATTATCGGGCGCAGGCAGGGGAAAAATAAAACCAACTAATATTTAACATCAAAAAAACATGTGTCAATGAAAAAACAAATGCTATTATTGGTGACCATGCTTTTCATGGGATTCACCACACTACTGGCCCAGGAAGGCAGGCAACGTTTATCATCCGAAGAACGCACAAAAGCCGCGATGGAAAAAATAATCCCATTGCAATTGAATGCGGAAGCCACTCAAAAAACAGAGGCGGTGTTGAAAGAATTTTTTGAAGCGCAGGAAAAAGCGATACGGGAAATCAGGGAATCAGGAACTACCGATCGCGAAGCCATCAGGGCTAAACGTACCGAACTGGCTGCTGCCCGGGATGAAAAACTCAAGAAAATATTTACAGAAGAGCAAATGAAAAAATGGACAGAAGAGATTGAGCCATCCTTAAGACCTCAACGGCAACAAAGAAATTAAGCACAAAAAAGACCTGCCTCGCGGGTCTTTTTTATTAACAACCCCTTCTTACAAAATTGTAGTAAAATTGCTAATGGCGAAAAATACAAAGATCATCGTTGCCGGAATTGGCGGTGTCGGCGGCTTCTTTGGCGGACTACTGGCCCGGGCCTATCAAAAGGACAGCTCAATAGAAATTGTATTCCTGAGCAGGGGGGAACACTTACAAAAAATAAAACAACATGGTTTACTACTGATTGATAACGGAGAAGAGCAAACGATATTTCCTACCCTTGCAACAGACAATGCCAAAGAAGCTGGAATCGCCAATTTTATACTGGTTTGCTGCAAGGGGTATGACCTGGATAATATGTTAGAGCAATTACAACCCTGCATCAATGCTTCCACCATCATCTTGCCGTTACTCAATGGCGTTGATAGTTCAGATAGGATTATCGCCATGCAAACCGGCGCCATGGTCTTAACTGCTTGTGTGTATGTTGTTGCCAGGTTAAAAGAAGCTGGTGTGATAGAAAACAACGGCTATGTTCAAAAAATATATTTTGGGAGCAAACATATTGAAGCAGAAAAATTAACATCATTCGGGAAAATATTAATGGAGGCTGGTATCAACGCAATATATACGGATGATATCCTGGAGAAAATTTGGGAAAAATATGTTTTCATTGCACCCATTGCCACCGCCACTTCTTTGTATGACAGAAGCATTGGTGCACTTGCCGAAGATCCATCTACCATGAAAAATGTAGCTACCCTTGTTGAAGAAGTGATTGCTGTTGCCATAAAGAAAAACATTCCATTGCCCGTCAACATTTTTTCTAAGACAATCGAACGGATTCGCTCGCTTCCATATGCCAACACATCCTCTATGCATTTGGATTTCATAAAGGGGAGAGGAAAAACCGAGCTGGAGTCGCTCACCGGCTATGTGATTGCCCAGGGTAAACTATTGAATGTTCCCACACCTGCATTTGCAGAAGCTTACCGCATTTTACAAGCGCCTGGTTTATATTAAGTCGGGTTCTAACGTACTTTCAAAAGTACCCCCCCCATTATTTCAAAAAAAATAGCCCTGTCATGCAACAGGGCTGTCATTTTCATAAAGCCGGTTGTTGAACCCATCAGTACCGGTTCAATAGAACCATCATCAGTCACCATACAGATTTAAACGAGGCCTTTCCAACGCAACAATGCAGTTGCTCCTATCATGGCTACACTAAATACCAATATAGCTGAAGAACCGTTTGGTTTTTCTTCCATTTCCCGGCCTACAACCGGGGCTAGTGCAGCATACGCAGGAATTGAAACGCTGCTTTCATCTTCGCCATTCAGGGTATTGCTGCTTAAATAATCACTCAGTGTAGAACCGGTAAGCGCCACCAGTTCTCGGAGCTCTCCTTTTCTCCTGTTCTTGAGCCCCTGGAGGTATCGCTGGCCTTGTTCACAAGAAAGGTCACCGGTTGCAGGATGGGTAACAACATAGCGTGCCTGAAAATTTTCTGTGTTGGGTGTTACCTGGAATGCAAGGTCTTGTGCAAATTTATTTCTGTTATAACGGAAATGCATACGTGTAAAGAATACTTTTTGATTTTGATTTGCCGAACCATCGTCATACTGCTGGTTCCCCACCCACCATACGCCAGCCTGTACGAGGTCTTGTGGTACCGGCGGGTTCCCTACACAGGGGTCGCATTTCATATAATTCACTGGGCTCACATCCCAGGCATATTCGAGCAACCCGATATTCTTTCCTTCCTTTCTCCAGGTATTATCGAATGTCCCTGAATAAAATTTATTAAAATCATCTTTTACAAATAGAGGGATTTTGTTCCCGGTTGGCATTTCCACGTTACGGTAGTTAACACACTCCACCCTTCCACTACGGGTAAAACTATACACGATAAGATCCTGGTCGCCGTCGCCATTGGCCATTCCCAACCTGATAGGCAACATGAACTTTGGCGATGAAAAACTAATTTGCAAGGGGCGTAAATAGCTTTGGCCAGCCATTCCTTTATTATGGAAATCCTTATTCACTTTGGCAACAAAAAATTTAAGGTTTGATTTGATATACGGTTCCAGCACCTCCTCTGCAGCCGCAGGAATTTTATACCCATTCTCTATGAGCCAGGTTTTTAATCCGGCACTTTCATTGGCACTCAATATCATAATATCGTATTCGCCAACCAGGTATTGAGCTTCAATTTTAACCGAGCTCTTTTTAAGCCTGGGAGCAGCAGTAACCACTACATCCAACGTGTTTGCACTCATTGACTCTTCTTTCATATCGTGAACGTACATTGAACAGGGATTTTGATCATAATATTCAACAAGCCTGGGTGCAGAATAGTCATTGAGTTTTTGGAAAATATCCTGTGATACAACTTTAATATCCGCCCTTTTTAAAACCACCGGAACAGGAACCACCATGGCAAAATCACGGCTATTGCCCCTGAAATCGTTGTACATCGTAATTACATTGCGGTTACCATCCCTGACCATGATCACCTGCGACGTTTTATTTTTTAATGTGCCATCAGATTTGCTCACATATATGCCACAAAATGAAAATAACAATGGGCTTATTGCCACCAGGGCCATGATGATGCTGAATTTTCTTTTCATATAAATTTTTTTTATTGGTACTTGAAATGTGAATTAATATTTAGCTATTCTTTTTGTTCTATTAACTAATGGCAGGTTTAACAGGGCCCTTTATCGGAACCCATTCAAAATGTTTGGATTTGAAAACAAGGTCAAAGACCGGGATGAGCAATTGTGCCATCACCAACGCATATACTGGTGCGCCATTCACAAAATGAAATGTGGTTAAATAAAAGGCTACCGCTGCTACCATCATTGCCCAGATGATCCTCCCTGTTGAATGATTGGGGGTGGTTTTGGGGTCGGAAATCATAAAAAAGGAAAATACCAGCACACTGCCTGTAGTAATACTTTGTACAAAAAAATCGGCCGGCCAATTGAGGTAAACTACCTGCCGTATAAATAGCAAAGAAGCAAACGTGAAAAGAAAAGCAAGGCTTACATCTAGTTTCTGTACCCTGGTAACCACAATAACACCCAACGTTAAGATGCCAAATAACAGGATGTAACCACTTCCCCATTGACCGGGATTGATCCAGGCCTTGTTGGTAAATAATACAGCCACTACGATTCCCAATGCTGACGGGTTAAAAATATGTTTCCCTTTCAGCCGAATAAGGTATTTAGATACAATTGCAACCGCAGAAGCCAGCACCGCAATTTCTATATGATTGGTTTTCAAAAACAAGGAAAGCCCAAAAGAGCTGATCAATGCTGAAGGAAGGCCTTTTATAACAGCCTTGACCCATTCGGCGGAAAATCGAACCCTGCCAGCCTGAACAAATATGGCTTCACAGATAACTTGTGTTACAATCCCTGTAATAAAAAATGCCGGGTAAAGCCACCAGGCCGGGTTCCAATGCAGGACATATAGCCCAAATATCATAAAGCATGTTTGAAAGGCAATCTGAAAATGCCGGGGGTCTTTAAATAGCCGGATGGGTTGCATACATTGGTTTTCGATACCAGATGCAGCGTTTAGAAAAATTGCATAAGCAGCATCAAATTTTTTTTACGATTGCTAAATATTTGGATGAACGGCGGTGAAATGCGGGATTTTTTGTTGAACTTTCCCATCCCCAAATCAGGTTTTACCTTATCAAAACTGCATATCAAAGATCCCCGGCACAAGTGTGCGACGCCCATGAAGGCGGGAAGAATTACCAAAGCCTGTAAAAAAAATAAACAGATATGACACATGCAATCAGTTGGTTTGAGATACCAACACACGACATTTCACGTGCACAAAAATTTTATGAAACTATTTTCGGGATTACCATGTTTCATATGGATATGCCCAATATCCATATGCGCATGTTCCCGATAGATGATATGGCCAATGGGGTTGGTGGCGCCCTTGTAAAAACGGATGGTTTTCATTCGCCTTCCACATCGGATGGGCCATTGATATACCTGAACGGGAATCCCGACCTTCAAACTGTGCTTGATAAAGTTGAAGCAGCCGGGGGCAAAGTGGTACTTCCAAAAACTGAGATTTCACCCGAGTATGGTTACATGGGATTGTTTGTTGACACAGAAGGGAACAGAATTGGATTACATTCCAATCCGGCCTAACAATTACCAATAAACGATTTTTATGCAGCCATTTAACTGGGGCCGATTTGTAACCAGGATCAATATAAATGCCCCTACCGATAGAATTTACGCATGCTGGTGTACACAATCCGGTATGGAAGCATGGTTTCTGAGGCTTTGTGAATTCAGTGACATGAATGGTAATAAAAGGGCTCCACATGATCCAGTGGCCACTGGTGATCGATACCTGTGGCGCTGGCATGGCTGGTGCGATGACACTACAGAAACCGGGACTATCCTTCATTGCAATGGAAAAGACACGCATCAATTCAGTTTTGGAAAAGCCGGTAACTGCACGGTTACCATCAGGCAGGAATTGGGTGAGACCATTGTTGAGCTGATGCAGGAAAATATCCCGGATACGGAAGATGGAAAAAGAATATGGCACCTTGGGTGTAAAACCGGTTGGACTTTTTACCTTGCCAACCTGAAATCCTTCCTGGAAGGAGGGATAGACCTCAGGAATAAAAATGAACAACTAACCGAAATGTTGAATTCCTGATTAAGATGAAATAAAAACCCCCTTTTATCAATCAGTCAATCAATTAACACAATGCAATCAAAAGCAATTACAGTTGATGAATACGTACAATCCTTACCGGCCGACAGGCAGGAAGCCATCAATAAACTACGCAAAGTGATTATAAAAAACCTTCCCAAAGGATACAAAGAAATCATGAATTATGGGATGATTGGCTATGTAGTACCACATTCGATTTATCCTAATGGCTATCATTGTGACCCAACATTACCTTTGCCATTTTTAGGGCTGGCCTCACAAAAAAACAATATTTCATTTTATCATATGGGGATCTATGCCGACCCAACATTGCTGGATTGGTTTACCAAATCATATGCAAAGGCAGTAACTACAAAACTGGATATGGGCAAAAGCTGCGTAAGGTTTAAAAAGCCGGATCAAATCCCTTACCAACTTATTGGGGAATTGTGTACAAAAATGACAGTAAATGACTGGATACAGTTATATGAAAAAAACCTTCAACGTTCATAAGTATGCCCTTTGATGAAAAACTGGCACTTCGTATCAGGAACGAAATCAGCAAAACACATCGTATCACGGATGAAAAAAAGATGTTCAGTGGTTTGTGTTTTATGGTTGACGACAAAATGTGCGTTGCAGTTGATAAAGACCGGTTAATGGTTAGGCTGGACCCAGCAATGTATGATGAAGTGTTAAAGAAAAAAGGAGTAAGGCCGATGGACTTCAACGGCAAAGTGATGAAAGGCTATGTTTTTGTAAACAATGAAGTGATAAAAACTTCGAGCCAGCTTTCTTACTGGATAAGATTGGCTCTCGACTTTAATAAAAGGGCAACATCTTCCCGAAAAAAGAAAAAATAAAACCCGCAGTATTGGCTGCGGGTTTACCCTTAACAAGATATTGAAATTACTTTTTCCTCGTAAGCTTAATTTCCATATTCTTAAATTCTTTTCCGTCTTTTGTACCATACTGAATCATCAACTGGGTATTATCGTCTATGACCTGTAAAGTTTGCCTAACCGCTGTAATGGTACCACTCATAGGGTCGGTCATTTCACCTTTCAGATTGATTGTTTTGGTGGCTGCATCCCATGTCCCTTTAAGGATCATCATACCTGTTCCAAAATTGTCGATCCAGGTATTCACAAAATTCTTGGTGACATTATCATAAGCAAGTATGCTAATTCCATGAAATGGCATTCCGCCAAAATCGCCCGTGTGTTTTGATTCCTGGTACCTGCCATCCAGGACCATGTTGTTGACACAAGATGCATCCATTTTTTGGCCGGGGTCGCCTGGCGCCATCCACATGGTAATTTCTTCTTTCCATTCCCCATTCCAGGAAGCAATCATTTTGTGAACTTCAGACGGCGTCATGTAATCCATCCATCTTTTTTGCTCTTCAGGAGTTTGTGCCTTTACTTGTTGAAAACAAGTTACTGCAAGGCATACAGTCAATGATAACAATATTTTTTTCATGATGATGATTTTTGTACAAAATAAGCCATTCATATTAAAAAAAATTAGTGGAAGCTGTTTAAAATTTAAACAGATATGTTGCGCCACATTAATACATTCATTCCCAGTAAACAATTTTGAATAAAAAATCGTTTATTTGCATTCAATACATTGGATGATTATCCTACCTACCGTACTTCATGGCCCGTGTTCGCTGAAAGCAACAATATATTGGTAAACTAAAAACCTTGAAAATCACATGGTTCAGGAATTTCCCGGAGAGATCTGGAAAGATGTAGACATTCCATATACAAACGTTATTAAACCAAGGCTGGAAATTTCAAATTTCGGAAGGCTGCGCACAACCAATAAGCTATATACCAGAAAAATATTGAAAGGCTCGCTGATCAATGGATATAGTATTATCAGGATCAAACTTTTTAAGCCAGCCGACCCGGAAATAACCGCTGCCTTCAAAACCAGGAAAGAAGAGCTGGATACTTTAAAAGAACGTATCCTAACATTAGAAAAGGGTGATACGAACGAACTGGAAGGCTTACGTAAACAGCTTGCGTTGGAAGAAAAAACCCTTCGGGAAAATATACGTAAATATGATCTTTCCAGGACCATCAACTTTCATTCGCTCACACATATCCTTGTTGCAAAATATTTCTGCAGAAAGAAGTCGGAACTTCATACCATCGTTGGGCACATTGACTACGATAAATTAAACAATGATTATCGGAACCTTCGCTGGATGACCTTAGAAGAAAACCTCGAGCATCAGCGTTCAAGCCCTGCCGTTATTAACAGCCGTGAAGCCAATAACGGGAGTGTGAAACTTACCGTTACGAAAGTTAAGATGTTGAAGAAGTTGTTGCGGGAAGGGAAATCTATCAAAAACCTTTCCAAGAGCTTTAAAGTGACAGATACACAGATCAAACGTATCATGCGTGGCGAAAACTGGAAGGATGTGGAGGCGGCTCCTTAATCTCATTTAGTTGGCAAGCTGGCCGGTTACTTCAGTAAGTACAGCACGTATCCGTTGCCGTACGATATCTTCTTCTGTATATCCTCTTGCCACCATATGAAAGGTGGTATCATTGGTTCGAATGAATACTGTTGGGTAACCGTTAACCTGCAGTTGTTTCACCAATGCGAATTCGTAGTAAGCAATATCACGGTATTCTTCGCTATGTAATTTTTCAAAGAAAGCTTCAGGGTGTATACTGTATTGTTCGAGGAGGTGCCGGTATGCTTCATCATCTGTAAGGTCTCGGCCTTCATAATGGAGGGCAAACTGCAAAGCAGTGGCAAACTCAACTGCCTTATCGGGATAATACTCCTTTAAAATACACAAAGCGATGGCTGGTTTTTCAGAATTGGGGTACCAGTCGCTGTCTTCCGGATTGAGGATATGCCATAAATAGTCCCCACCGAAACGGATCCCTGTGAGGTCCTCTACCGTTTTGTATGCCTGGGAGATATATGCTGCGCTCGCACCGATATGTACAGGTTTTTCGGGGAGGATCATGCCCCCGCTCAACACTTCAACATCAAGCGATTCTGCAAAATCTGATGCAAGCTTTTTTATCACAGGGCTAAACCCATAACACCAGCCACAATAGGCATCGTAACAATAAATGAGCAGTGGTTTATTCATATAAGGTATTGTTGATATTTCTCCGCTTCTAATGTGCCAGCAGCCAGTTTTCTCCGGAGCCCAGTTCAGCATCCGTTGGTACATCATTGGGCAAGGCCAGTGCTTGTTGCATGGCGTTGAGAATGACGGGACGAATCGCTTCCAATTCATCTTTACGTACATCAAAAACCAATTCATCGTGCACCTGCAGCAACATCTTAGATTTAAATTGTTGCTTCATCAATTCATCCTGAATTCGGATCATTGCCAATTTAATCATATCGGCGGCCGTTCCTTGTATAGGCGAATTGATTGCATTGCGTTCTGCAAAGCCCCTCACGGTGAAATTAGCAGAAGTAATGTCCCTTAGCCATCGCTTTCGGCCCATCAGCGTTTGCACATAACCGTTTTCTTTAGCAAAGTTGATCGTATCGTCCATATAGCGCTGTATATTGGGGAACTGCTTCTTGTAATTGTCTATGATCTCTTTTGCTTCAGAACGTGAAATACCCAGGTTCTCAGCAAGTCCGAAAGCGCCCTGGCCATATATAATTCCGAAATTAACACTCTTAGCTTTATACCGCATTTCCTTGGTTACCGCCGACTCTTCTACCCCAAATACTTTTGCCGCTGTAGCGGTATGGATATCCTTCCCGGTTTTAAAAGCGTGGCACATATTTTCATCGCCGCTAATTGCAGCAACGATCCGCAATTCAATCTGAGAATAATCTGCCGATACCAATACATGGTCATGGTCCCTGGGCACAAACGCTTTCCTGATTTCACGTCCACGGTCGGTTCGTATGGGTATGTTCTGCAAATTGGGATTATTGCTGCTAAGCCTTCCCGTTACTGCTACAGCTTGTGCATAGCTTGTATGCACTCTGCCTGTCTTGGGATTGATTAATTCGGGCAATGCATCTACATAAGTAGATTTTAATTTTGTGAGTTCCCTGAACGCAAGAATATCATTACAGATTTTATGTTGTCCGGCGAGCTTCGCCAGTACATCTTCACCTGTAGCATACTGGCCGGTTTTAGTTTTCTTAGCTTTGGGATCCAGTTGCAGTTTATCAAATAATACTTCGCCCAATTGTTTGGGAGATGCCAGGTTGAATTTCACACCGGCCTGTTCGTATACCAGGTCCTCGGCCTGTTTTGCATCCGTTTCGAGTTGTTTAGAATACAACTTCAAAAAATCCACGTCCACTTTAATCCCTTCAAATTCCATGGCAGTAAGTACTTTCACAAGGGGATTCTCAACTTCGTAAAACACTTTTTCTACTTCATTCTTCTTCAGCAGGGGCAAAAAAACATACTTTAACTGAAGAGTAATATCTGCGTCTTCTGTAGCATACTCTTTAATTTTTTCAAGCTCCACATCACGCATATTC
>JBPOHG010000069.1:0-19550 GCA_052035835.1 Bacteroidota bacterium
ATTAACGCCGGCCGAGTTAATGAATACCATCCATATCAGGCAGGAGCCGATGAGCGCCATGAGTGCCATCAACCGACAACTTGCTCATTATGCATATCATGTTGGGCAAATCGTATTCGCTGCAAAAGAACTCAAACAAACAGAATGGAATAGTTTGTCTATCCCTTTAAAAAAGAACCGTTGATATGAACTGGATTATGCTGATCATTGCCGGAGTCTTTGAAACCATTTTTGCAGCCTGCCTGGGTAAAGCAAACGAGCATACAGGTAATACAAGGCTGTTTTGGATGACTGGTTTTTTTGTTTCCTTGTTCATAAGTATGTTCCTGTTGTACAGGGTAACCAAGGTACTTCCTATAGGAACTGCGTATGCAGTTTGGACAGGCATTGGTGCTGTAGGTACTGTAATTGTGGGAATTGTATTCTTTAAAGAACCCGCTGGTTTTTGGAGATTGTTCTTCATCACTACACTTATTGCTTCTATCGCCGGTTTGAAAATGGTTTCGCACTCATAAACTCTTCTTTCTTTAAAAAAAAGGGACTGGATAGAAATCCGGTCCCGTTTTTTAAATCCAATATTCTATGAAAAACCTATGCATAAGTAGCTTCATTAATTATGCCAAGAGTAAAATTCAGCAGCAGCGGGCTTTCAGTAATAAATCAGAAAGCATACTGTGTAATATTTTCCACAGTGCCATTAAAACAAAAGCAAGAATTTCCCCATTGGGCTCATCATTTTGCTAGAAAATGCGCCAACTTTTAATATTTTTCGTAGATAAGCCAGGAATTTGCCAGGTGAAAATCTGGCAAACATTATGCAATCCCTACTTTATAATGTTTTACTTATGAGGCATCGAATAGAATTTATGAGTGAGGGCCGGCAGGTGGCTGCCGCTGCAATCAGGGTTCCCAATACTAAACACAATGCATTCCACGTAAGGACTGAGGATGGATATGAAAATATTTTCTTTACCGATGTAGAAACCGGAAAATGGGTAGAAGAAGACCTGGGCTTTACAGACCTGGCAGCTACGGCCGGTTCACAGCTCCAGCATTTATTGCTCAATAAAATTCATGTTCCTAAAATTCTTTCCTGGAGAAAACTGGGGGTTGGCAACAAAAGCAGGCGTATTGGTTATTTTCAGTTCATGAAGAATGAATTCAGGATGTTTGAAATATATGGAAGTAACCGCAAATACCTTTTCACATTGGCTGAAATGGAAAATGAAGAATGGTATATTGTAGGCACTTCACAACAAAGGGTATTTCAATTTGACCCATTTATATTGTACGAAATTGTAAAAACGCTACCGGCTTCCTAATTCGAAAAAAATTCTACA
Source organism: Bacteroidota bacterium (assembly GCA_052035835.1). GTDB lineage: Bacteria > Bacteroidota > Bacteroidia > Chitinophagales > Chitinophagaceae > Ferruginibacter. The sequence continues at coordinate 1,341 of JBPOHG010000069.1, forward strand.
CCAATAAACAAAAACCCGCTGCATTTGAATATTCAGCGGGCTTTTGTATGATGGATTCTGCTTACCCGAAAATAACCTGCTCCTCTCTTTCTTCCATGGGGATCCTCCTGATGAAATCATCATACAATTCGTCCTCATGGTTGCTATATGCGCCGTAAGCATCTATGCTATACCCAACTTTACCATCACTCGCTTCCAGGAGGTAGAGAATAGATGAATCGGAAGGATCAGAATTACCTTCAAAACGGTAGGTACGGATAATCTTCAGGTCTTCGGGCTGGTAAACTTTAAAAGTATCAGTTCCGAAACCTTTCTCCGTAAGCCTGAATTCATTATCCTGCTTTTTAATTCTTAATTTTTCCAATACGCCGCTCAGGGTAGTCATTTCATTTGATCTGGTAGCCATAACATATAATTTTGATGAACAATACTTATATGTTTACCAAAGTTGTACCAGATTATAAAGGAGAGAAGAATATTTAACGATTGAAATCTTTGATTGGTACAATGGCAATCATTTTTTAACAATCTCAGCTTCACATTTTATTCATATCCTCATATTGTTTGATTTTATTGTACAATGTCTTTCGGTCTATATTTAAAATTTCTGCTGCTTTGGTTTTATTAAAATTCACTTTGCGAAGCACTTCCATGATAGCGTCATACTCGGCTTTCGTAGATGCGCTTTTCAAGCCTACAACTTTTGGACTAAGCAATTCGGCTGCATGTACAGGAACGGCCGGAGAAGCCGGATGTGCCGAAGGGTTGGTAATCTCCCAGGGTAGTGTAGACGAAGATATGCTCCCTTCCATCGTAAGCAATACGGCCCTGCGAACAACATTCCTGAATTCCCGCAGGTTTCCAGGCCATGAATAATTCATAAACATAGACATTACCTCCTCATCAAAACCATCAATCTTCCTGCCCAGTTCTGACTTTGCTTTTTCAAGAAAAAATTCGGCAAAAAGCGGAATATCTTTTTTGCGGTTTCGCAGGGGTGGAAGGTTAATTGAAAATTCATTGAAACGATGATACAAATCCTCCCTGAATTTTCCTTTCCGGTATGCATCCTGCAGGTTCTCATTGGAAGCTACAATGATGCGTACATCCACTGGCATCTCCTTGTTTCCTCCAACCCGTTTAAACAATCTTTCCTGGATTACGCGAAGCAAGGATGCCTGCACATCGTAAGAAAGATTGGCCACTTCATCCAGGAATAATGTGCCGCCATTTGCCAATTCAAAATGCCCTTCTTTATCTGTTAAAGCACCAGTAAACGCACCTTTTACGTGGCCGAACAATTCACTTCCAGCCAGTTCTTTAGATAATGTGCCACAGTCCATCGCAATAAATGGCTGATCGGCCCTGTTGCTTAAACTATGGATTGTTTTCGCTATCACTTCTTTTCCGGTACCACTTTCACCGTACAAAATGATGCTATAATTGGTAGGAGCTACAATTTCAATTTGTTTGTACAAATCCCTGGTAGTGCCGGCTTCTCCAACGAGAAACTCATTGTTCATAACCTTAAAACTGTTTCCGGATTTTTTACCAGCTTCCTGTACACTTTCAGTATCAGCAGGTGTTTCATGAACTGGTTGATCTAAAGCAGTTTTTAAGACATTCAGGACTTCGTCGGGTATCAGCGGCTTAGTTATGTAATCATATGCGCCAAGTTTTATAACATCTACAGCAGTTTTGATATCAGAATAGCCGGTGATAATCAAAACAATGGTTTGAGGTGCGATGGATTTAATTTCAGTTAATACTTCTTTGCCATCCTTATCGCCAAGCCTGAAATCGCACAGCACAATATCATATTTCCCTTCTTTAAACTTAGCCACGCCTTTTACACCTGAGTGGGCTATATCTACTTCGTACCCTTTCTTAATCAGGAACCGGGAAAGCAAGAGGCACATATCCAGGTCGTCGTCTATGATGAGAATTTTTTTATTCATGTTAACATCTTATTGTGTTATTGGCGGTTCTTCGGGTAGATTCAAGGAAGCTTCCGCAACCACTACTTTTTGTTCAACGATCCATGTTGCATATTCATTCGGGTAAATTTTACCACCATAATGAATAGCATATACTTTGGTAAAAACTGCGCCCAGGTATAAAATAGCAGAACTGTAATACACCCAAATCATCACTACCACAACTGATCCGGCTGCTCCAAAAATAGATGACATATTACTGGCGCCCAGGTAATACCCAATCAATGATTTCCCGAGGGTGAATAGAACTGCTGTTATAAAGGCTCCAATTAAAACGTCTCTCCATTTGATGCGGGCATCTGGTAGAATTTTAAAAATAGTGGCAAACATCAATGTTGAGATACTTACCGACAGTATATAATTTACTATCGGCAACAATGTATCGCCCGCCCCAATAATAAAATCATTAAACCGCAAACTTACTGCGGCAACAATGGCATACACTACCAATGAGACCATCATAACAAAACCAAGCGAAATGATCAGTGAAAATGAAATCAGCCTGTTAAGGATAATTTTCCACCATACCCTTTTGTTGGTGGTTTTAAGCCCCCAGATTTTATTCAGTGAATCCTGGATTTCACCAAATATACCGGTGGCGCCTACCAGCAGCACGATCACACTAACGATTGTAGCTACCGGTGAATCTTTGTTTAAATGCACGTTCCTGATCGTTGCCTGTACCTGTGTTGCTGCTTCATTTCCCAACAGCCCGTTCAATTGCCTGTAAACCCCTCCTTCCATTGCATCGGTGCCAAATAAAAAACTGCTGATGGATATTATAATCACCAGCATTGGAGCAAGTGACAATGTTGTATAATAAGCCAATGATGCACTGTACTTAATCACATTGTCGGCAATGTATTCCCCCAATACCTGGCCAATAAACCTGAAAAAATGAACAATCCGCGTTTTTATCATGAAACCGCAACTTACTCACTATTGTTTAGCTATAATTATACCATGCAATAAATTCCACGATTTTTTGTGCATTTTCTCTACGTTATTACCATCTTTGAAACTGTCACAGGCTCTTTTAAAACACATTTCCTTCATCTGTAACGATTTATCACCGGCATATAAAAAGGTATAAAATTTGTTGTTTTATAAGACAATTGATAAGTTATACCTCATCGGTAGTATTTGATCACTTACCTAAGTAGAGATGGAATTCAATAAAATTTTAACCAGCCGGGATTTGAAAGTTCTGATTATAGATGACGAATCCGACATTTGCTATCTACTTAGCACGCTCCTCAAGCAGAAAAATCTGGATACAAACTTTGTCAACAGTTTATCGGATGCCGCCCTTGCTTTACAAAAGGATGATCCTCAACTAATTTTCCTCGACAATCATTTGCCCGATGGCTTGGGAATGAACTTTGTGGAATATATCAAGCAGCACCATCCCGAAACCAAAATCATTATGATTACTGCCCACGACACATCCGATGACCGTCAGCGTGCATTTAGTGAAGGTGTTGATTATTTTATAGGAAAGCCTTTTACGAGAGATGTTATTTATAAAGCTGTAGACAAAGTGATGCATTAAGGAAAAGCGTATACATTGAGGAAAAATATCCCCAACCTGCCCTCCTTCTGAGGGCATTGTTTATTAAAACCACCCCATTACAAGCAAAAACATATCTGGCAAAATTTTTTCAATGTAGTGAATAGACCATTTATTTAACACATAAAAATTCAGATATGGGAAATTTACTTTACTTAATAGCAGTAATCCTGGTAATAGGATGGGCTATTGGATTTATTGGCTTTAATGCAGGGGGCCTTATTCATATCCTGCTTGTAATTGCGGTAATTGCCATTTTACTGAGGATCATACGTGGTGGATCTGCAACCTGATCCCAATTTCTATCATTAAAAAAAACCAATTAATAAAAAGCGTCATGATTAAACCATCTATAGGGCTAAGTGCCAAAAATCTCAAAGGTATTACAGCGGTGCTATCTTCTGTATTAGCAGACAGTGTAATTCTTTACCTGAAAACAAGAAAGTTCCACTGGAATGTTTCAGGGGAAAGTTTCATGGAGCTGCATAAGCTTTTTGAAAAACAATACACACAATTAGAAGAAGCCATCGACGAAATAGCAGAAAGGATCAATAAACTGGGATACCCCACAATTGGAACGACATCTGAATTCGCCTCCCTCTCTACAATCAAAGAAAACCCCGGGAAAAATCCGAATGCCATTGGAATGATCAAAGAATTGCTGGGTGACCATGAGGGTATTGTAACCCGACTGAGAGAACATATTGATCATTGTGAAGACGAATTCGAAGACAAAGTGACTGCAGACTTCCTAACAAACCTTGCAGCAGGCCATGAAACAATGGCCTGGATGCTGAGGAGGTATATTGGCTAGAAGCATCAGGCACCTATAACGTCAACGACTACCCGGAAATGGTTTGCAGTGTAATAATAAAACTGGTTCCTTTTCCGGGTTCGCTTTTTACTTCTATACTACCCTTATGGTTGAGGATGATGTTTTGAGTATTGGTGAGCCCGAGGCCGTTGCCCTTTTGTTTGTTGGTAAAAAAAGGTTCAAATAGCCTGGAGATGGTTTCATCGTTCATCCCTTCGCCATTATCGGAAATTATTATTTTACAAGTATCGTTCTCGGGTTTTGTGCTGATATCAAGTACAGCATGCCCAGGCTTCATGGCTTCAATCGCATTTACAATAATATTGAGGAAGGCTATTTTTATTTTATCCTCGTCAACTTTTACAATACAGCCCGGCCCGGCATATTCCTTTTGCACTTTCACCTGGTTGAGCTCAATACGGTCTTTTGCCAGGTCAAGTGCCCCTTCCATCATATCCCTCAAAGGCAGATTCTTGAAATGTAGTTCCGAAAATTTGGTAGCATTGAGCAGGTCTGCTATTAACTGATTGATGCGGTTTCCGTTCCTGTTGATCATTTCAAGCAGCATCTCCTGCTCATCATTGAGTTGTACACCGTCTTTTAATTGTTCGGTAGCGAGGTGGATATTGGTGAGCGGGTTTCTCACTTCATGCGCAATGGTACGTGCAATCCTGCCGCTTGATGCAAATTTCTCTATACTCCTGAGCGCCGTGAGCTCCTTATTGGCTTTACTAAGTTCTTCTACCCTTTGTTCGAGTTCGAGGCGGTATTGCTGGGCTTTTTGATCGGCCTTACGGCGTTCTTTATTTTCAAAAAGATACGTGATAAACGAATAAATGGCCAGAAGGCAGGCAATGGCCAATGAAGTAAAATTGATTGCCTGTATGGCTTTTGAGAATGAATCCAGTTCGTCTGCCCTTCCTTTTAATAAGTCAAGTTCATAGTGTTGCATTTTGCGAACAAGTGCCGTTAACCTGCCAGTATTTTTTCCAACATACCCAAACTGGAGTAAAGAATCTTTTAGCTCAGGGCGCTGGCGGAAAAGCAACATGCCGGCCCTTGCTTCTTTCATTCTTTCATCTACAGCTTTGCGAATAGTGTCAAGCCGGGCCTGTTGCAAAGGGTTGTCTTTCGTAAGTTCTACCAGCTGGTGGTACAAAGAATCATTCATATGAAGGTACCTGAAAAATTCACTGGCAAATTTTTCTTCCTTTGTAATAATAAACCCTCTGTAGCTATACCCTACTTCCTTGATATTGGAAACAGTAGACTCAAGTGTTATGATCACTTTATTGGTGTGCTCAACCAATTTCGACTGGTCGAACATTCTTTGAGTATTGTATATCAATAATAAATATGAAATGAGTAACAATACAAAAGCACTGATAAACCCAATTACCTTTCTTTTGTCGAGCCCGATATTAAGTTTATTGATGATCATAAAAAAGTTGTGAAGCAGCTTTTGCTTAGTCCTAAAAATACAAAAGGACGGCGATACCAGCGCCTGGCATCAACCTTATTTCCTTGAACGGCCAATGAAGAATAAAACAAGCCCTACAACTAAAACAACCATAATGATGGCCGTCCAGAATCCTGCCTTAAAAATTCCAGCGATTGCTTCGCAACTGCTCAAAGAGATCATGAGCGTTAACAATAATAGTAAAGTAGGGATAAATGATTTTTTCATACGTTGATTTTATGTGAAATTTTCTATACCGCTTTTTCCCTTTATATTCAAAATCTCTGCCGCATCCCTGTTTAAGCTACTTTTCAATTCGAAACTATTTAACATCTACATCCAAATGTTTAAACACCGTTGAGATGTGCATAATTCTATTTGAAAATAGCCGGTACCATTCGTACCTTTTATAAAGTAAACGAGTTCCACTTTCCCTCCTTTTGGGAGGTATTTTGCAAAATGTGTGGAATTATTTGCGCAATATTCTCAGGCTACATTGAAATCTCAAACTGTTCCCTATGAAAGATGCCCTTCCGGCATTTTGGCAACATTTTAGATACAATACAATAAACAATATTCACCATCTAAAAATCGAATAGTATGAGTTCAAAAAATTTATTAACCGGCGTACTGCTTGGAGCGGCCGCAGGTGCTGTATTGGGAATTTTATTTGCGCCAGACAAAGGTTCAGAAACCAGAAAAAAAATTGCACAGAAGGGCCGCGACCTGAGTGATAATCTCAAATCAAGGTTTAGTGAATTGGAGGAAGCCATTGCAGATAAATATGAAAACATCCGCAGTGAAGCAAATGATATCCTCGAAAAAGGAAAAGACAGGGCACAGCAAATGAAAGAGGAAGCGAGAAAAAGTTTTTCCTGATTGCTAAAAATATCTGATAAGCTCCGGCGATTAAATTGAAGCCTACAATGAATCAAACAATTGATAATGTTGAATTGCTTGTTGAAAAAGCAAGCGGCTACCTGGAAACAAGCATTGATTTGCTCAAACTGAAAACGGCTGGCAAATCAGCAGATATGATATCTTCATTTGCATCGGGCATAGTCGTTACATTTTTTGCGGCCCTTTTTTTCACTTTATTGAACATCGGGCTGGCAATTTTCATAGGCGAAGCGTTGGGGAAATTGTATTATGGATTCTTTATTGTAGCGGGCTTTTATCTTATTGCCGGGCTTATCTTTTATTCGATGCGAAGCCGGTGGCTCAAACAACCGGTTGGAAATATGATGATTAAAAAAATCCTCAGCACAGATGAAGATAAACAACCATAAGGATTTAAAACAAGCCATTGCTGCACTTGAACAAAAAAAATTGCAACAACAGGAAATGTTGATTCAGCAATTGCATGTTACGTACCAGGGATTAAAACCAACCAATTTACTGAAAGAGGGGTTTGATAAGTTATTACAGAACTCCGGAGCCGTAACTTCGGGAGCTGTAAAAACGGCCGCTGGTATTGGAATAGGAATGCTTACCAAGAAGTTTTTCTTTGGTAAGCATTCTTCTATTGCTACCAAACTTGCTGGCACAGCATTGGACTTATTCCTTACAAAAAAAGCAGTTGACAATACCGATACCATCAAAGCATACGGTACTGCTGTTTATAATAATTTATTCAAAAAAAATCCCAGGGGGAAATCTGAAAGTAACGGGACGCATGAACTTTTGAAGCCTGAATGATCCCTTTTCCCGGAACGTTGATAATTGATTTTAATCAATACATCTTAAAAAAGCAACCAGGCCTGTGGAATAATATCTTACCCCTTTTTCTCAATTAGGGTAATGATCCAGGGATTTGCAATTATTCCTTACCGTTACTTTGCTTTGAACTTTGCCATTGCATTGCGTGAAAAATCGCTTAGGATCAACTTTCCGCTGATGGCAGCACGTTCGGCCAGTAAGGAATCCCAATGTTCTGTTCCCTGCCAGGTGATTTTTTTCAACGCTGCCATTGCGGCCGGGCTAGAATGAGAAAGTGAATGTGCTAATCTTTCAACAGCTTCATCCATATTTGCGATACTGGTATGTACCTCTGCAAACAGCCCTTTCTTTTTAGCCCATTCGCTGTTGCGCCACATAGAAGCATCAATTGCCAATGCACTGAATGCAGAAACGCCAATCTTTCTTTCCACGGCAGGGCCTACTACAAAAGGACCGATTCCTACGGCCAATTCGCTAAGTTTAACATCAGCAGCTTCTACAGCAATTGCATAATCGGCTGCGGCTGCAAGCCCAACCCCTCCCCCAACACATCTACCCTGTATACGGGCAATGACGAATTTGGGGCAACGCCTGATGGCATTGATCACTTTTGCAAACCCACTGAAAAACTGCAAACCCTCTGCTTCGGTTTTAATTTGCATAAGTTCATCGAATGAAGCCCCTGCACAAAAAGATTTTTCACCAGCACTTTTGAGCACAATTACTTTGGATTCTTCATGCGTACCTGCAAAATGAATCTCTTTAGCAAGTTCATCGAGAATCTTTCCGGGAAGCGAGTTGCTTTGTGGATGAAAAAATTCGATAATGGTTATTCCATTATGCGTTTCTGCCTGTACGTAACCTTCTTTTATTTGCGTGATCATATCCTGGTATTTTAAATTTTATTTTTCATTTCCACCATTGTAAGTATGGTAGCTACACCAACTGTTTCATTGCTGTCATCAAACATTTCCACAAGCCATTTTACAATTCCTTTGGGGATATCGGCACCCCTGGTAATGGGCACGTCGGGATTGCTTTCTTTTAACTCCTGTGCTGTTTTTTCCTTACACGTAAACCTGATATATATAGAGGTTCCTGCATACACAGGTTTGGTAAAGCGCAATTCATCAATTCCGTAATTTAATAACACCGGGTTTTTATCGTAACTATCTACAAACAAGCCGGCTGCGGCACTCATGATAAAATAACCATGTGCTACCTGTTGTTCGAACATAGTACCTGTAAAATCAGTTTTAATGAGATGCGCATAAAAATGGTCGCCGCTCAGATCAGCAAAACGATCAATATCCGCTGAAGTAACCAATCGTTTCTCCGTTACGATCTGGTCTCCTATTTTCAATTCTTCAAAATACTTTTTGAAAGGGTGGACACCACCTGTATTCCCTTTGGCATTTGGCTGGTATACATTACTGATAGCTGTGATCATCGTTGGAGAACCCTGAATAGCGGTACGCTGGAGATAATGTTTAACACCACGCAAGCCGCCCATTTCTTCGCCGCCACCGGCCCTTCCCGGGCCACCATGTACCAGCAATGGCAGTGGAGACCCATGGCCTGTACTTTCCTTTGCACATTCGCTATTCAAAACCAGTATCCTGCCATGGTATGTTGCAGCCCCCAATACATATTGCTTTGCAAGTGAGTGGCTATTGGTTACAATCGAAGAACACAAACTCCCTTTTCCTTTTTTACTCAACGCAATGGCCTCGTCTATATTTTTATACGGCATAAGGGTACTCACGGGGCCAAATGCTTCAATATTATGTGGTTCTTCGGCATTAAGCGGTTGTTTATTCAACAGCAATAATGGGCTCATGAATGATCCTTTCTTATCGTCTGCATCAACAACTGCCACACTATCAAGTGAGCCGTAAATTAATTCAGATGAAGCCAATAATTTTTGTACCTGCCCTTTCACTTCTTCCCGTTGGCCGTGTCCTGCCAGCGCACCCATGCGTACTTTCTCATTGGCCGGATTTCCTATCAGCGTTTTTGACAGTTCAGCAGAAAGCGCCTTCCAGGCTTCTTCCATTTTATTTTCCGGTATAAAAATACGGCGGATAGCGGTGCATTTTTGCCCGGCTTTAACCGTCATTTCCTTCTTTACTTCTTTGATGAAAATATCCCACTCAGCATCTTCCGGCGCAATGTCTTCACCCAATACGATACAGTTCAAGGAATCGGCTTCCATATTAAATGGAACACTTTCCGACAATATTTTATGATGTGATTTGAGCAGTAACCCTGTAGAAGCTGATCCTGTAAAAGTGACTACATCCTGGCTGGTCACATGATCGAGCATATCTCCGGCACTTCCGCAAAGCAATTGCAAGGCACCATCTGGTAAAATCCTGGATGCAATGATTTCTTTTACTACTGCTTCGGTTAAAAAAGAAGTAACAGTAGCAGGCTTCACAACTGCAGGTACGCCTGCCAGTAAGTTTACCGCAATTTTTTCCAGCATGCCCCATACCGGGAAATTGTATGCGTTGATATGAACAGCCACACCTTCCTTTGGCACCAATATATGGTGGCCCATAAAACTATTTTGTTTGCTCAGCGGAATAGCGTCGCCATCGAGGCAAAATGGTTCATCGGGGAGTTTCCTTCGCAGCGAAGCATTGGAAAAAAGGTTGCCAATACCGCCTTCAATATCGATCCAGCTATCAATCCTTGTTGCACCCGTTTGATAACTGATGGTATAAAATTGTTCCTTTTTTTCGAGCAGGTGCAATGCCAGGGCACGTAACATCCTTCCCCTTTCCTGGAATGTCATCTTGCGCAGTGCCGGATTCCCTTTTTCCCTGGCATATTGTAAAACGGCGGCAAAATCAATCCCCTTTGTAGTAGCTGCTGCAATAGCTTCTCCATTCACTGCATTGTATAATAACTGACCATCCCCATCCCCGTTGACCCAACTCCCCGTTACGAAATTTCCTAATTTGACCATAATTGCGATTTGTTACAAAGGTATATTTGTAACTCAAAACAAAGTCAGAAATGCAAATGAAGCGACTAATTTTTTCGGTTTTTGTCATGCTCTTATGCCAGGCTACCTGCAAAACAAGTTCTGATTGTAAGGGGCCGGCAAAACCAGATTGTATGTGCACCATGCAATACGACCCTGTTTGTGGTTGCGATGGAAAAGTGTATGGCAATGCTTGTACTGCTGCTTGTGAAGGAGTAAAAAGCTGGACCAAAGGTGAATGTAAATAATCATTCCACAGGTAGTAAACCAAACTGCTTCAGGTGATGGGTTACATGTTTGTAATGCAACATCACCCATTCATTAAAATCAAGTTCACCAAATACAGGGTGAATGGTCTTAACCTGGGGGTTTGCTTCAAAATATTGAAAAAAAGCGTGTACCGATTCTTTTAGCCGAAGCAAAGCATCTGCCAGTGAGTCGGAGCGGTGTGGCAAAGGCTCTTCACCCAAAATATCAGCAGGTGCTTTGGTATTTTCCCTGAAAACTTTATCAGAATATAAAAACTCGCGGTATTTGGGTAAATGTTCAGCGGGTGTTACCAGGGTAAATTCGATCCGTTTTACAGCAACATCAAAAAAATCTGCAACGTGTTCGGCCATTTGCTGAGCATCCATTTTACCCCATAAAGCTGGGGTTGTGGCAGAAACATGCTGAATTGCCTGCAAAAAATTCTCGCGGATAAATATTGCTTTTGAGTCCTGTTGCATGTGGGGTAGATCTACAAAAGATATCAACCAGTTACAAGGCGGCTGTCTATTTCCTTACAAATACCTTTGAATATTTCTTCAATTCCGCCTTCACCTTTCACCATTCGAACTTTATCGAACTGGTGGTAATAATCTGCAACTGCAGCAGTTTTATTATGGTATTCATTAATCCTGGCCCGGATAACATTTTCATTGGTATCATCGCTTCGGCCACTGGTCTCTCCTCTTTTCATGAGCCTTTTAACCAGTTCCTCTTCACTTACTTCCAATGCAAGCATCACGGCAATGGGCGCTTTTTTTAATTCCAGTAATTTATCGAGGGCTTCTGCCTGGGCAGAAGTACGTGGAAAGCCATCAAAGAGAAAACCTTTAGCGCCCGGGTGCTGGTCGAGCGCAGAGCTGATCATACCAATCACTACTTCGTCGGGTACCAATTGGCCTTTATCCATTACCTTTTTAGCTTCCTGGCCCAATGCCGAATTCCTGGCAATTTCGGAACGCAATAAATCCCCCGTACTCAGGTGTTTTAATCCGTACCTGGCAATTAACTTTTCGCTTTGCGTACCTTTTCCGCTGCCCGGAGGGCCAAAGAGTATTAAATTGAACATATTGGTAACTAACCTTCTTGTGACATGTATGGGTGTGCCTGAACAGTTGCAAAGGTAACTAAGGTCATTTGGTTTTGCCAAGTGGAAAAACAATCCCTTTCTTCCCCGAACACCTGGTTTTGGTAGAGTAAATATAATATTCAGCAACGAAATTGACTATTTTTAGGGATTAAATTATATAAACTATTTTTTTAAAAACAAAAGCGGGGTTTATTTAGATATCATTTAATTAATTAACTTACTGTTCAATTAACATCGAATACGCCGATTCTGTAAAAAACCGCCGTTTCCCCTTCAGTTTTTGATTTCAACAGTTCAAAACTCTACTTTTGCGCTTTGCTGTAAGCATCACTTTTTATTAGTTTTCTATGAGTATTCACACTTTTAGCCACCTTGCAGAAACCCTGATTGCCTCCGAAATTGTTCGACTGGGAGCCGCCATCAAGGAAAAAATTCATGCAGGGGACCATATTTATAATTATACCATCGGGGATTTCGATTCTTCACAGTTCCCTATTCCGGAGGGGTTACTAAAAGAAATTGTTGATGCATACGGAGAGGGGTATACCACTTACCCTGCCGCCGAAGGTGAAGCTGACCTGAGAAAAGCCATTGCTCATTTTATAGAGCAAAAAGAGGGGTTGCATTACAGTATCCAGGAAATCCTGGTTTCCTGCGGTGGCCGCCCATTGATCTATTCAATTTTCAGGAGTATTGTTGACAAAGGCGACCGGGTTATTTATCCAGTGCCGAGCTGGAACAATAACCATTATACCCATTTTACAGATGCAGAACATGTGGTCATTGAAGCTACCCGTGAAAATAACTTCATGCCAACAGCGGCTCAAATAGCCCCACACCTGAAAGGTGCTACACTGCTTGCATTGTGCTCGCCGTTGAATCCAACCGGAACAGTATTCAGCAAAGAAGAATTAGAAGCGATTTGTGACCTCGTGATTGCGGAAAATGAAAGCCGGGCCCCTGGCGCAAAAAAATTATACGTGATGTATGACCAGATTTACTGGACACTCACTTTTGGCAACACTGTACATTATAACCCTGTTTCGCTTCGCCCCAAAATGAAAGATTATACAGTTTTTGTGGATGGCATCAGTAAAGCTTTTGCAGCAACTGGGGTACGTGTGGGCTGGTCGATGGGGCCACAGGAACTGATGGTGAAAATGCGATCGCTCAATAGCCATATCGGGTCTTGGGCTCCGATGGCCGAACAGAAAGCGGTTGCAAGGTTTTTAACCGACCAGCAGGCCGTTGAAGATTACCTGGTTCATTTCAAAAAAGAGATTGAACTCAGGTTAACGGGCATATACAACGGCTTTATACAATTGAAAAATGAAGGCTTTAGTGTGGATGCCATAGTTCCACAAGCGGCTATTTACTTAACAGTACAAATCAATTTGGCGGGAAGAAAAACGGCTGAAGGCAAACTCCTCGAAAACCAGGCCGCTGTAACCGAATACATTTTAAACGAAGCCAAACTGGCCTTGGTGCCTTTTGGCATATTTGGGGCAGGAAAGGAAAACAACTGGTACAGGTTAAGCGTAGGTTGCTGCCGGAAGGAAGATATAGAAACCGTAATTAGTAAACTGAAGGGAGCATTGCAGCAATTGCAGTGAGTTTAATTCTTGTTATTGAGAAATACAAATGACTGCTCACGCTTACGGCGGATCAGTTTCTTAATTTCTACACTGCTGTTGGTGATTTTATATTTATTGAGGTCGATGATCTCATGTGCAGTAACAAAATTATCAAGCCTTTCTACATTGAAAAGTAATTCATGCAACCAGCCCACCTCCTGCTCTATAGCCTGAGGCGTCATCAACTCCTGCTTGAATAACACCAGTAGATCCCGGTTTGATTTGTTCATATGATTGAAATCAGGTTCTCTTCATTATTTATAGCCAACCATACCCTGGCAAGGGCAACCTCCTTTCCTTGTGGAGGAACAACCAGTGGCAATCATTGCAACTGCAATTAAAATAATGGCAAAAAATTTAGCTGTCTTGTTCATAATTTTCAGGTTACAATTTAAACTATTTTCACAAATAAATATTGTCTGGCGTTGAGCTTTGTTGAAAATATTAACAAAAAACCTGATGCACCCTGCATTTTAATTGCTCCGCTCGATTGGGGATTGGGCCATGCTACCCGATGTATCCCTTTGATCCACCTGATTTTAAAGAACAATTTCCGGGTATTGATTGCAGCCGAAGGGGCAGTTGCCAGCCTGCTTTCGACCGAGTTCCCACATGCGGAAGTTTTGCCGCTTCAGGGGTACAGGATCCGCTACAGCCAGTATAAAAACAGTTTTTTTCTCAAAATGTTTTTACAGGCGCCGGGAATTTCGCAGCGTATCCGAAGCGAAAGAAAATGGCTGAAAGATACCGCCCACAAATACAACCTGGTCGCTGTGATATCCGACAACAGGTATGGTTTATCAATAAATGGCCTTTCTTCTGTATTCATCACCCACCAGTTGCATATCAAAACCGGCTACGCAATGACTGATTGGCTGGTAAACCTGGTCAACCACCGGTACATCCGACAATTTAATCATTGCTGGGTACCCGATTGCCCAGGTTCGGATAATCTATCGGGTGAGTTGTCGCATCCCGGCAAAGTAACTGGCTCAAACGTGCAATTCATTGGTAAATTGTCGAGGTTTCATTTTAAAGAGACAGTAGAAATATACGACACCTGCATATTGCTTTCGGGCCCCGAGCCTCAACGAACTATACTTGAAAAAAAAATACTGGCTCAATTACCTGCTAAAAACAAATCGGTTGTACTCGTGAGAGGGTTGCCCATGCACAATAAAAATGAATTGCCTGATTTACCAGGTGTTACTGTGTATAACCACCTTCCTGCAAAAGAGCTGTGTTCCATTTTGCTACAATCTAAACTGGTCATTGCCCGATCGGGTTATTCGAGCATTATGGACCTGGTTTCACTCGGAAGAAAAGCAATACTCGTTCCTACGCCCGGACAAACAGAGCAGGAATACCTGGCAGCTTACCTTCATCAAAGAAAGATAGCGATGTGTGCAGCTCAGGATAATTTTTCAATGGAAGAAGCCTGTGCAGCAGCGAGCACTTTTCCTTATGTACAAAACAAATTTGGTGAACTGAATGAAAAAATAGTGGAAGAATGGCTATACAGTTTACCTGCCGTTAATCCCGTTTATCGGCAATAGCAATCCCCTGCCTGTTTTTATTGTTACTGCCCACTATACTCTTGCTGCCATTGGCATGGACCAGGAAACCTGTTTGCTTACCAAATTGCTGCAGATCGGTGATTATTTTTTTGAAAGAAAGTTCCCCTTCACAATACAAAACAAATTGAACCGGATTTTTTTGAAGCAATCGTTCTAACTCATCCACTTTACCGATAGCTGGATAATGGTCATTGTTATCTATGGCAACCCTTCCATGAATAACAAAAGGGTTGGTAGCAAATTTTATCAAATGCAATACCTGGTTAAAAACCAACTGAGTGGATACAACCAAAAGACTTTGGGCGTCGCCCGGCCCTTCAATTGGAGGGGTTTTCTTTGTTGCAAAAAACAAACGCAACGATGCCAGTTGCCGGCTACAAAAAATAGCAAACGTCATCAGCCAATAGGCCAGCTTTCTTTCCTTGTAATGTTTGCGTATGAACAATTGCATGGCACCATAAAAATGCTTTACGTAAAATACAGACTTCTTTTGTGTGCTCTCGCCTTTGAAATGGATAATGGTAGTACCCGGAAAATAATAGTTCTTAAAACCCGCCTGTTGTATACGGTAGCTCAGGTCTATATCCTCCGCATACATAAAAAATGCTTCATCGAACCCACCGGTTTTTTCTATTGCTTCTCTTGATAACATCATGAAAGCACCAGCCAGCACTTCTACTTTATCACTCTCGTGCTCGGGTATATGGGTGGCATAATATCTTGAAAAAACAGGCGATCTTGGGAGCAGGGTGCTTAAACCGATCATTTTATAAAGTGAAGTAGCAGGGGAAGGAAATCCGCGTTTGCTTTCCTTCAGGAATTTGCCTGCACCATCAATCATACGTACCCCCAATGCGCCACAATGCGGATGTGTATCAAAAAAATGAAAACATTTTTCGAAACAATCCTCCGGCACAATGGTATCGGGGTTGAGAAATAAAACCAGGTCGCCCGACAATTCTTTCAATACACTGTTATTTGCTTTTGCAAAGCCCAGATTCGATTCGCTCCACCTGAAATGAACATCGGGAAACCGATGGCTAAAATAATCTCGTGAACCATCTGTTGAATGGTTATCCACTACAAAAACTTCAGCATCGATACGGGCACATGCTTTTACTACAGAACAAAGGCATTGCTCGAGGTAACATTTTACATTGTAGTTTACTATAACAACCGATAGTTTCAACCAAACGAATTTGGCACGAATTAAACTGATTTCGGCCATTCATCAAAATCGTGCGGCATTCTTCTATCTGAAGGGATATTAAAGTAAGGGATAGTATCTTTGCCAAATGTATAAAAACACGCTTTTGAATGCCGTTCAGGCAGGGGCTGCCCAACTGAGGCATTATTTCAACAGTGATTTTAAGATCAGCAATAAAGAAGGGATCAACAACCTGGTTACTGAAGCCGACCATGCTGCTGAAAAAGCTATCATAGAAGTCATTCAACACGACTGCCCCGATCATTTTATTTTAAGTGAAGAAACCGGTGAGATCAAATCAAACAGTGAGTTCAAATGGATCATCGACCCGATTGATGGCACGGTCAATTTTGCCAACGGTATCCCCATCTGTTGTGTAAGTATTGGATTGGAGAGAGAAGGCAACATGATACTCGGCGCTGTGTACAATCCATTTATGGATGAATTGTTTTTTGCGCAAAAGGGACTGGGTGCATCATTGAATGGCAAAAAAATAAACGTAAGCAACAAAACCGCCGTCATTAAGAGTTGCCTGGTAACCGGATTCCCATATACATACCTGGATAGCGCCAATGGGCCCATACAGGTATTCGAAAAATTAATCAGGCAGGGGATCCCTGTACGCAGATTAGGCAGTGCTGCCATAGATCTTTGCTGGGTGGCGGCCGGCCGTTTCGATGGATTTTATGAACACAACCTGCAGGCATGGGATAGTGCAGCCGGATTCCTCATTGTAGAAGAAGCAGGAGGAACCGTAACCGATTTCAAGGGAAATTATTACTCGCCTTACCAACCGCATATTGTAGCTACCAATGGAAAAATCCATGCTGAGTTACTTCAATACGTAAAAGGGGAAATTTGATCCCTCATTCAAACTAAAAAGGATACTAAAAATTAATTTATGGATCAGCAGCGTACAGAAATTGCATCTCTCGGGGAATTTGGTTTGATAGAACACCTTACCAGAAATATAGACATTAAAAATGCGTCTACACTTGTGGGTGTGGGAGATGACGGAGCAGTAATAGACCATTTCGGAAGGCAAACTGTCATCTCTACCGACCTACTCATAGAAGGGATCCATTTCGACCTTTCTTATACTCCGCTCAAACACCTTGGTTATAAATCTGTCATTGTAAACCTGAGCGATATATATGCGATGAATGCAACGCCCACGCATATTGTTATGAGCATCGGTTTTAGCAACCGCTTTAGCGTTGAAGCCCTCGATGATTTTTATGCGGGCGTATATGCTGCTTGTGAAGCCTACAATGTTGACCTGGTTGGTGGCGACACCAGTAGCTCTCAAAAAGGATTCATCATCAGCGTTACAGCAGTTGGGGAAGTAGCCCCCGACAGTTATGTAAAACGAAACGGTGCAAGGGTGAATGACCTCATTTGTGTAAGCGGGGAATTAGGTGCTTCATTTCTGGGGCTAACACTCCTGGAGAGAGAAAAAAAGATTTTTGAAGAAACAGGTTCACAACCCGATCTGGAAGGGCAAACCTATATTATTGGCCGGTTGCTGAAGCCCGAAGCGAGGAAAGACATTATCGATTTTTTTGCTGAAGCGGAAATCATACCAACAAGTATGATTGATATCAGTGATGGGCTGAGCAGTGATATCCTGCACATCTGCAAACAAAGTGAAACCGGTTGCGTATTATATGAAGACAAACTCCCGTTTAATGAGGAAGCAAAGGAGTTTGCATATAAACTCCAATTAGACCCTACGGCATGTGCATTGAGTGGCGGGGAAGACTATGAATTGCTATTTACTGTATCTCAGGGCGATTATGAAAAAATAAAAGCCAACCCTTCCATATCTGTTATTGGATATATCACTGAAGCCGGTGAAGGTAAGAACCTGATCACCAGGGGCGG
>JBPOHG010000203.1:0-13366 GCA_052035835.1 Bacteroidota bacterium
ATCTTTTGCAGGTGCCGGTGATGGGTTACGCTTTACTGTTACAGGAGCTTTCTTTACTGGCGGCTTTGCTACAGGCGCTTTCACAACCGGCTTTGGAGTAGGGGCCTTTTGTACAACAGGTGGGGGCGGTGTACTGGTACTTTTTTTAGGCGGCGCCTTTTTTATGGTTGCCCTTCGGGGCGCACTCACTTCTTCTTCACAAGGGCTTCGTTTCCCGGGAATGCGGGTAGGCTTTGCCGATACTTTCCTAACTGTAAAACGGTCACCGTCATCTAAATTTAAAATATCTGAAAAAGATGAACGTGTTGTAACGATCCCTCTCAAAACCTTGTTCTCCTTTTTATTCGGTTGCCATAATCGCAGGGTCATCAGCACATGGCTGCCGCTGTTATCGATAAAAGAAACCCCATTGATGGTCCAAATACCTGTTTCTTCATCATAACTTCCCGTGAAATACGCTTTACAATAACTGCGCCTGTTTTCCAGGACTACATCGTACGTATAACCGCACAATTGTTTCCCTTTCTGCTCTACGTTGATCTGCAGAAATTCATCATTCATTTCTCCTTCCCAGGTTCCTGTAATGTTTTGAGCAATCAGTTCGGAGGTTACAAAATAAAAGGCGAGAAGCAGCAAATATCGTTTTACACGGGCCATAACAGGTTCAAGTTACAACTTAATTCAGTGCTGCAATTTAATGGCATGGATCAAATTGTTACAAAAAATTTAATTTTCAACCCTTACCCGGTACCGTATAGCTGGCTTGAAATCAAATACCAATTCGAGGTAATAAAGCGATTCTTCTTTCACGGTAAACTCAAAACTATAGATATTCCCATCCCTGGTAAAAGGGATATATTGTTGTTTTTTTTCGGCCCAGGTATCTTTTACAAGTTTTGTTTTCTTTCTAGATACCTTCACGGTAGTCCACAAAGCTGGGTTCCTGAAAATATTTGAATTGACCTGTATCAGTTTAATGTCTTTCGCATACCTGAAAACAAAGCAAAGCTTTTCCCCTTTTTTCAATTTTAAAACACCTGTAGCCGGACTAACCTCCTCCAGGTTCTCCAGTATTTCGGCACTATAGTAAAACGGCTTGTTGAAGAATTGCTCACGGGTAAGTGGGGAAGCTTCAATCATCATCCCTTTTTTGGGATAATGGTTTCGCGAAAAAGTTGCAAAATCCTTTATCCAATAATAATCTGTATAACTGCGGATGAACCGGGTGAGTAACCCTGTTTCCTCATGCTCGTTACAAAAACCTGCGGACCATGTTGGATCTGCATAATACCAAGAGGTGTCTAGCATAATGGCATTCCAACTATGGTTCACACTCATATTATTGCCAACCTGGTAGGGTTTGGTACGGGCATACCCTTTGATTATTTCAGTTTGTATCCGGTTGATCTCACAGAGTTTTTGAAACAGCCGGGCATATCCATCTGCAACCGCTTTCTTTGATTTGAGAATCCGACGGATATAACGATGTTCCCATTCCTGTTTCATCAATTGGCAATCTATCTGGGATTCACACTCAGGTTCGGTAATTTCTTCCCCTGTATTTGCAAAGCGGTAATCGTAGCTGATGTTGGCGGTTATCCACCTGAAAATACTCCTCGCCTTCATTACATCACTTTTCCAGGGTGAACCCAGGTCTTTGGCAAGTCGTACGTAATCATCATGATATTGTATAGAGAGGGCAAAACTGTCAACCTTCCCGAAATCCCTGATACGCAAGTGAGCCTGCGCTACTACGCACATTTCCGGGAAAAACATGAATGCCAGGTAAATGATACTGGCCCGCATGGCTTCCAGTTATTGGTGAAACATATTAAAGTTACTAATTGATAAGTGCATTGTCAACCTGTTTTTCGGGAAACTACCTTATTCCAATATTATCCACAGGACGCAATAGTTTCGGGGCTTTCTATAGGGTAAATCAAAACAAAAGTGTAGCTTTGACAACCCTAAAAATCGGGGACAGCACCGGGTGAAATACCCCATAATTGCTTCATATGAGAAATAAAATGTATTTACTGCTGTTGGCAACCGGGTTTGCTTTCAGCGCTTGTGAAAAAGATTCTGTAACTACTACAGCCCCAGTCGACCCTCCAGTTCTTGTATCACCATTGGATCCGCCTGTAACAGCCAGTGACAGCAATCTTGTTATGGGAAATCCCAGCACTGCTACAGCGAATGAAGCCAACTATGGCAATTACCTGATGAAAGAAGGCTATTATACCGTTTCGTACAACCGTGATCGTGGAATCCCTAATTGGGTGAGCTGGCATGTGGTTTCCTCCGATTTTGGTACCACTCCACGCCAGGACGACTTTAGGGCAAACCCCAATTTGCCAGCTAGCTGGTACCATGTTAGTAACCTCAGCTATAGCACAACCGGGTTCGACAGGGGCCATATGTGCCCATCTTCTGACCGTACTTCATCTATAGCAGCCAATTCTTCTACATTCCTGATGACAAACATTATCCCTCAGGCACCTTATAACAACCAGGTAACCTGGGCGCAATTGGAGGATTACACCCGTACGCTGGTTAACCAGGGAAATGAGTTGTATATCATTGCCGGGAATTACGGTGAAGGTGGCGTTGCAGCTGTAAGTGGTTTAACCACCTCTATTGACAATAGCCGTGTTACTGTTCCTGCTATGTTATGGAAGGTAATGGTGGTGATCCCTAATGGATCCAATGACCTTAACCGTGTTACTGCGAATACAAGGGTGATCAGTGTATTGATTCCAAACATTAATACCGTTAATTCAGATTGGCGTACATACCGCACTTCGGTAGATTTCATTGAACAGGAAACGGGGTATGATATTTTATCTGCACTGCCTACCCAGATTCAGAATATCGTTGAAGCAAGAGTAGATAATTTATAATTGAATATAGATTATACAAATTATTTTAAATCAAATGATTAAAATAAAAATGCGGAGCATCAAACTCCGCTTTTTTATTTGGGCTGCTTATTAATTATCTTTCACATCTTTTGGTAGCTGAATCATGAACCCCGAATTTCCTCCGGCTACTGTAGTGGGAACCTGTCCGCTCCATTTCTGAATTTTAATATAATCGATGTACAAGGGAGTGAGAGAAAGCTGTTCCCTTTTGATGGCTTCGGCACGGCCGGCTGCCTGTATCACAGCCTGGGCAGAATCGCCCCGGGCTTCTGCAATCTTTCTTTCGGCATCTGCTACAGCCACTTGCCGCCTGTTTTCGGCCACCTGTGCTTCCTGTATAGCCCTGGTTTTAGCGATAATTGATTCAGATATTTCGGTAGGTGGAACAATATTGGTTCGTAGCTGGGAAACATTGAACCATTTAGATACACGCTTATTACATTCTTTTACAATATCGGCTTCAAACTCTTCCCGGTGGTTGAAAATTGAATCAACGGTATAGCGGTTCGCTACATCGTTCACCGAACCTACGATTGCATTCTTCAGCCATCCCTGTTCCATTTCCTTTACGCCTACCCGAAGGTTTTGAAACATATCGGCCACATTCCCGGGGTTTATAGAATAATTGAAGGAAGGTTTGATGGTAGCCCTGAAGCCACCTTTGGTTACAATATCGGCTGCTTCATAATCGATATGCTGCTGGTGTATTGGAAATTCATATATCCTCGAAATCCAGGAATTGAAAAATACCCATCCGGTTACATACTCTGTTTTTCCAACCCCGCGGTTGTCGCCCACATTGCTCACCTTAATGCCTACATGCCCGGCGTCGATCCTTTCCACATCGATGGGGTTTACAATTACAATAAGCATCGATATGAACAGGGCAGCCAATAACCGTACAAGTCCCGTGCCTTTGAATTTACCGCTTACATCGTAATAAGTACTTTTTTTAAAAACACCCAGCAACAGGGAAGTAATCATCAGGGAAAAGATAAAAAAGATGGCAGCAATCATATTAATGAGATTTAATGAATTGAATAAATGAAATAAGGTGTTTTGCAAATAACAATACCAGGATGGCCATGATCAGGATGAATAACACAAACCGGAGGGAACTCTCTCCAAGGTCAAAATTTACCAGGTAACTCACCAGGGCAATATTGGCAACAATATGCACTACCAGGAAAAAGGTGCGAATCAGGAGAGGGTTCATAGCAGCCAGGTTAAACATCTGTCTTTTTAAAGATAAGGATTCGTATGGTAACAGGCATAAAAAAAAGGAGCCTGAAAAACCCGGGCTCCTTTATCAAATAATTACATCGAATTACTGAATGGTAACTGGCACTTTGTGCAGTTGGCTTCCCGAACGGAACAAAAGGTAGTAGGAACCTTTCGCTACTGTAGAAGGGATATCCAATGATAAAACAGTTACTCCTTTTGCTACAGCCATTTGCTTTTGTAAAATTGCAGCACCTGTACTGTTGTACATCCAAACGGAAATCAACTGCGGAGCCTCTGATATAAAATTGGCCTTTACAGTCCTGCCGGGATGTACAGGGTTAGGATATACATTTTGAACGAAGCTTCCGCTGGTTTTCAATACTACACTAATAATTTTTGAATACTTGTATGAACCATCACGATCTACCATTTTCAAACGGTAAAATACCGGCCTGTCGAAAACGGTAGGTTTATTATCTGTGAAATTGTAATTGACCCTGGTATCACTGAACCCATTCGCTGCAACCCTGCCTGCTTCTGAAAATGACTGCTGATCGGCACTTTTTTCAATGATAAAATGGCTACTGTTTACTTCAGTGGCTGTTTGCCAACTTAATTGAACATCATAGTTTTTAACGGCGGCATTGAAATAAGTGAGAATAACAGGAACAATGCAGGTAGTGGTTGGTTGAAAGCCCGGTGCAACCGGATCGGTATCTGTACCATCATTGAGATAAGGCACAAATGTAACCGGCCCGGTGATACTGGCTGTGATAGTGGGCAGGTCTGTAGTGCCATACCAGTTACAAGTGGCATTAAAATCTGCTGCATGTAAACTTCCGATATTGGCGGTGTTGCCGGTAAAAGAATTGAAATGCGCCTGGTTGTTAACGGCACCGGCGTTGGGGTCGGTAAGTGCTATCCCTACCGCATTATTTTGAAAATAATTAAACTGGATATTGTTTCCAGATAGTGCTGCAGTTCCTGCCAACCTGATACCTGCAATAGTATTATTGCGGAATGTGTTTTGCTCAATAATGGTATTCCCTCTGGTAACCAGCAACCCCTGTGCATTGTTTTCAGACACATTCGCCCTCACCGTATGGTTATTGCTTGCTACCATTTGAAAGCCTGCTGTAAAACAACCAGATGCATAATTAAAGCTAACTTCAGATGGGTTCTCCAGGTTACCATCAATGAAATAACCGTTGCGGCAGTTGGTTACATTATTAAACTGAACGAGAAAACTATGCAGGCGCAAAGGTGCATTGGCCCTTGTAGAAATGCCAGCCTGTTGAATGAGTGGGTTTACAATACCGGTTACAATATTATTGATCACGGTGCTGTTTAAACCCCTTGCCTCAATTCCACGAATACCGGTTCCCAAATCAATGGTAAAACCATCAACTGTAATGTTATCGATACTCTGTCCATAATAAATACCACCGCCCGAAATGATTGATTCGTTTGTGCCTCTTCCCGGAGGAACAGCCATGGGCCCTGCAGCAACGCCGAATTTGGCCCCTCTGAGGGTAAGCGGTTTCGTAACAAATATGTCTCCCTCGGTATAGGTTCCGGCATCTACATAAATAAAATCACCAGACCCCGCCACAGCAATGGCAGCAGCCACAGTAGCAAAAGGCGCTGCTGCTGTTCCGGGGTTAGCATTATTTCCAATAGCCGTTGTAAATACGTCCCCGGTTGTGGATGCATCATTTACATACCAGTCGGCAGCTACTAATTGTTGAGATAAGAAAAAAGAGGTAGCGATGAAGAGCAGTTTTTTCCCCATACGGGTTGCTGTCTTCTTTTTGAGTAGACTTGTGTGCATAGCGTGAGCTTTTAATTGTTTAAGCGGCTACTCAAAGGATTGGATATCACTATATAAAAGTAAATTCTTTCTGGCAAAATAGAAAGTTTATTTACCATATGTCACTTATATATGCCAGTGCCTCCAGGTTAGGCACTATAAATACGGAAAATTTCGTGCCAGGGTTGCCATATGCAATACACGTAGCAGAAATACTAAATAGATTTTACGAGTTCTACGACAACGGCCTTAGAAACGGGGGTATTGCTTTTGGCTGCAACATTGCCTATAGGAACCAGTACATTGGTTTCGGGAAAATAAGTGGCCGTATTGCCTTTGGGAATGGCATAAGGTACAACAATGAAACGATGGGCAACGCGAAGCCGGCCATCCGCCTTGCTTTGGATATCTACAACATCGCCTTCTTTAAGGGAATGGGCATCCATATCTGCCCGGTTCATAAAAATAACCCTGCGTTCATTTTTGATTCCGCGGTAGCGGTCGTTGAGTCCGTAAATAGTGGTATTAAACTGGTCATGGCTCCTGATGGTCATCATCAGTAATTCTTCTTTCTTCAAATGCAGGGGAGTATTTGTAGAAATATGAAACAGGGCTTTACCAATTGACGTATTAAAAGTTTGGTCACGGTTGCAATTGGGAAGGTAAAAACCACCGGGAAGGCGTACCCGCTGATTGTATTGAGAAAACCCGGGTATTGTTTTTTCAATATCCTCCCTGATATGATCGTAATGCGCCATGTATTTGTCCCAGTTCACTGCAGGCGCTTCCCCTAAGACTGCTTTTGCCATACCGCATACGATGGCCGGCTCACTCATCAATTTGTCTGAAACAGGTGTTAACATTCCCTTCGACGACTGAACCACACCCATCGAATTCTCGCAGCTTACAAACTGGGCTTCACCGTTCCTAATATCACGGTCGCTTCTTCCCAGGCAGGGGAGGATAAGCGCTTCCTTACCATGCACGAGATGGCTTCTGTTGAGTTTGGTTGAAACCTGAACCGTGAGGCTGCATTTACGCAGGGCTTCAGCCGTAAAAAGCGTATCTGGGGTAGCGGATAAAAAATTACCCCCCATTGCTATAAACACTTTTGCTTTTCCCTGATGCATGGCATGGATCGATTCCACCACATCAAAACCGTGTTCATGTGGTGGATGGAAGCCAAAGTTTTTTTGAATGGCAGTTAACAGGGTAGCAGGAGGTTTTTCGTAAATGCCCATCGTTCTGTCGCCCTGAACATTGCTATGACCACGAACCGGGCATGTGCCAGCCCCAGGTTTGCCGATACTTCCTTTCAAGAGAAGAAGATTGACAATTTCACGGATGGTATCAACGGCATTGGTATGCTGCGTTAGCCCCATGGCCCAGCAGGCAATAATTTTACTTTTGCCACACAGAATAGAAGCTGCCTGTTCAATATCTGCTGCGTCTACCCCTGATTGTTGTACGAGGTGTTGATATTGAAGCGACTGTAAGTGTTGAACAAATGCATGGTATCCCTGGGTATGTTCTTCAATAAATAAATGATCGAATACCGATCCCGGGTTCTTGAGTTCCTGTTGGAGCATGCAGTACTCAATGGCCTGCAGCAAAGGCAGGTCTGCATTGATTTTCACCTGAAGGAAGAGATCGGTAAGCGTTGTGTACTTGCCTGTCCATCCTCCCCACTGCTGCGGATTGGCAAATCCCATGAGCCCTGCTTCCGGAAGGGGGTTAATGGAAATAAGGATCGCCCCATTTTCTTTCGCCTTCTGTAAGGCAGTTAACATCCTTGGGTGGTTAGTGCCCGGATTTTGGCCCAGGATCATGATAACTTCAGCCTCATAAAAATCTTCCAGTTTAACCGATCCTTTTCCAATGCCCAATGCTTCTCCTAATGCTACACCACTGCTTTCATGGCACATATTGCTGCAATCGGGCAGGTTATTGGTACCATATGCACGTACAAATAACTGGTAAAGAAAGGCTGCTTCGTTACTGGTTCGCCCCGATGTATAAAATATGGCTTCGTTAGGGGAGGAAAGGCTGTGTAAATGCTCCGAAATTTTTTGAAAAGCCTGTTCCCAAAGAATGGGTTGGTAATGGGTGGCACCCGGGGGCAGGTACATGGGCTCGGCAATCCGTCCTTTTTTGCCAATTTCAAAATCTGATAAGGCGGCAAGTTCACTAACAGAATGAGTACGAAAGAATGTTGCATCCAATCTTTTTTGTGTTGCTTCATCAGCGATAGCTTTGGCACCGTTTTCACAATATTCTGCCATACCGCTACGGTCGTCATCCGGATCGGGCCATGCACAACTGGGGCAATCAAACCCTTTGAACTGGTTGATATTGTTCAATGCTTTTAACCCACGAACCATTCCAGCTTCACCAAAAACATGTTTCAATGCAGATACAACAGCGGGGATACCAGCAGCCACATGCGGCACCGGTGTTTTTATGATACCGGTGAATTTTGCAGGCGACTCTGCTGTTGCTATTTTCTGTTCACTCATTTCAGCAGGTTTTGTTGGGATTGGCATAATTATCAGTCTGGTCTTCGTCGCTGTGGTCGAGGCACACAAAATCTTTTTCAAGCAGTAAATTCAACCTACCGGTTCCGGATAGCTGCCGGCTGTTTTCTATCCCAATAGTGTCATTCAAAGGCCATGCATTTGCAAATGAAGATGGCACAATCAATGTAATGGTATTATGTTCAAAAGTGGCATTTAATTCGGTAACCTTGTCATCCTTTCGAATGGCATAGGTTAAAAAGGCATTTCCAAAATCTGTTTTCTCTTCCAGAAAACCAATATCAGCCAGCCGGGCTACTTCCGACCGGGTAAGCCGGTACCTCACTTTATTTCCACGAATGCGAATTTTCATTTTGCTGAAATATTTTATAAAATTACTCTTTCGGGATGAGTATAGATATTGAAACGGTCGTTTTTTAAAAAGCCGATAAGGGTGATACCAAATTCTGATGCTGTTTCAATAGCCAGAGAGGAAGGGGCTCCCACAGATGCAATAACCGGTATCCCAGCCATCGCTGCTTTTTGAATGAGCTCGAATCCTGCCCTTCCGCTGAGCATGAGCACATGTTCCTGCAAAGGCAAAAGCTGCTGCAACCAGGCTTCACCAATAAGTTTATCCAATGCGTTGTGCCTGCCAACATCCTCCATTACAGAAAGCATTTTCCCAGTTGCATCTAACAATGCACATGCATGGATGCCCCCGGTATGCTGAAACAGCTCCTGTGCCACTTGTAACTTTGATGGCAATGTAAAAAATAAAGATGAAGGGAGTTGAAAGTTGTTGTTAGCAGGATGAAAAGGCACTACAGTCCTGATGGCATCTACACTCGCTTTTCCACAAATTCCACATCCCGAGCTGCTATAGAAATTTCTTTCAACGGTATGAATCTTTGGAACAACCCCTTCTTTGAGTGTCACCACTACAGCATTTTCATCAGAAGGCTGTGAACGTATAGCAATGATATCCTGCGAATGAACCAGGATGCCTTCTGTAAATAAAAATCCGGCCACTAGTTTCTCATCCTGGCCCGGTGTACGCATGAGCACCGCAATATTTTTTTTCATTCTACCGGTAGCGCTGCTGTAAACAATGCGGATGCCCAACGGCTCTTCCACAATGATATTATCCATACATACCTCGCTTATCCCTTCCTGGATCTTTGTAACTGTGGTATGCAACATTGGTGATATATGGTTATTGGTGCTGAGTTGCATGCGCATTCATTTTTTCTTTGTTCAATGTAAACTGATCTGGCGTATTTGCACTCTCAATGATATTACCGTGAACGGGAACATACTTACCAGCCTGAATGGTTTGTAGTACAAACTGCAAAGCGTAATTCCCAGCCCTGTATTGTGCCTCAATTTTATCTGCGTCTTCCTTTTTATACCATGCAAGTGTTGGCTCATACAAGCCAGTTGATTCATGAAAAAAAGCACATGATTGTTGTGACCGGACTGCAAATTGTAGAAAATTTCGTATATCCGATTGCGTAAGCATAGGATAATCACAACCAGCCAGCAATACATCCTGTGGCCCAAAGCGGTGGTAAAAACTGATGAGCCCGGCCATAGGCCCGATTCCTTTACAGGATGGATGGTCAACGATGGCAGCAAAAGGTTCAGACACCGATTGGGCTTCATTTACAGAAAGAAAAACATGTTCGCAGCATTCTTTCAGGATGTTTCCCATCCATACACGTTGAGTCAATCCGCCATGATAACAAAGCAGGCTTTTATCGGTACCCATCCGCATACTTTTCCCTCCACAGAGTATTACTGCATGTAATCCACGGATGGGAAATTCAACTGTATCGTTTGCTTTATTCACTGCAATAAAGTTACCGGAAAAAACACTTCACAGAGCGTTACAAACACCTGGATTATACATTAACAACAATACATCTTTGCAACAGCAGTTAGGTTTTGTTACAATCCATGGCAGATTCTAGATATCCGGTTGGAAACATAACTGCTGGCGGTTGGCAGCGATACCATTTTGCTGCATTCGTACACAGCGCCCTATCTGTAATGCGATTGAAATTTAAACTTTAAACAATGAAAACTATCTTCTTATCGGCCATTGCTATTTTACAATGTTGTTTTTTATTTGCGCAGGACAACAACCCATTCAATAAACGGGGGATTGATTACTACAATTCGCTCAACCTAATTACGGCAGATGTTGCAGCCGGAAAGGTGAAGGATTTCAGCGATGAATCCATCAGCCGGTATTCGAAGCTTATTCCTTTGCAAAACCAGGCTAACAGTGAACTGGCCGCTGCTGTAACAAAAACATTAAAAGCGCCCGGTTATACATTTGCAGGGTTCGTAGATAAGCTGCCTGCATCAGCTTATGTGAAAGCCACGCTGCCACAATTGCTGAATGTGAAAAAAACCGACCAGGTTACCTGGAAACGATTGCTCACTGAAAAAACTGATGAAGTGAAACTGGCCAAGATCTCAGATACAGAAAAAGAGATATTACTTACATTGATTGCCATTTCTTATCATTCGGGAACTGCACAAACCGGCCGCACAAGGAATGAATGCTTTATACAAACAAATGGCTATTCGGGCCCGGTAGACAATTCTGTTTGTATAATTGGCGCTGCAGCGGCAGGATTTTATATTGGGTTTCAGGTTTGTGGGTTCTGGTGTGGACTGGGAGGTGCTGTTGTAGGTGGAGTTTTGGCTGCTGTTAGTTAACTGATTTTTTCACCGCCGGCTATATGAAATACTGTAGCCGGTTATTATTATCAACATGAAAAAAATAAAGATCCTTTTATTGTTACTTACCTCTTTGCAAGGTAAATCCCAGGAACTTCAACTAAACACGGCTGTAGGTTTTGTTACGGGAATCACTCCACAGTATAAAAAACTAATGTTATACACAGGATCGGGAATAACCTGGGAATTTGAGTCACACAAAAGGTTATATGCAAATATTGGGATGCTAAGGGGCAAATGCAGTTTTAATGGATATGATCAAAATGGCAATGCCAGATTCCACGAACGTTATTTAATACAACTGGGTGTGAATATCCGGAAGTACTATCTCATGAAAGGGGAGTCGGGCGCTTTTTTGCAGTTTGGTTTGTATCCCGTATGCTATTACAATGAAAAAGTTACGATAAGAGCCATTCAACAAAAATTACAAGACAAAGGGAAAGTATACAACCTGGGCATTGGTGGGTCTATTGGCTATAGAAAAATATTTGCGAAAGGACTGGGCTTTGAATTTTATGCTCAGCAATTTTCAGATGTATTGAATATTGCTCAGCCAGTTGGGAAAGGTTTTCGTTCAAACAGGGCCATAGTAGGGATATCTTTAGTGAAAAAAATGACTCGATGAAGGCACTTGCATTGTTGTTTTGTATGTGCTCGTCTGATACCTATTCCCAATTACAAAAATGGATAGATAGTTCCAGGAAAATACTGCTCACAGATACTCAATCTGTTTACATGGTAGGCAGGGGAACTGCAACCAAAGCCGGTGCCATGGTGCAATCGTTTAATTGCAATCATAACATGTTAACCCATATCGGCATACTGTATTTTGAGCATGGGGAGGAAAAAATCGTTCATGTTACAGACCATTACGAAACTGGTTCAACTGCTATCAGGAAAGAGAACCTATGTAAATTCCTGGAGGTTGATGAAGTTAATTACCTGGGGATTTGGAAAATTCCATTGACAGCAGGCCAACGGAAAAACCTGATAACTACCGCAGAGGATTACACGAAAAGAAACATCGTGTTTGATATGGGCTTTAACATCCGTCATGACGACAGCTTGTATTGCTCAGAATTTTGTGCTCGAATGCTCGCCATAGCTGGTTTTAATCTGTTGCCCGAAACAAGGCCACTGCAAACCCCTTTGTTCAAAAGAATATTGGATAGGGAATTGATTACTTATTACCCGGTTGATTTCTTCCTTACTCATATCCCTTATTCAATCATCGAATTCTATAGGGAGAAAATTTGGTAGGCATTTATATTATAATACCAGAAAAGCCCTACTTCAACTTGTCTAACAAGTTGAAATTCATTAATTTAAGATCAATTTAAGATTTTCATTGACAACTTGTTTGAAATTACGCTGATATCTGTAATTTTAGGGACAAAATAATTTGATTATGAAAAGAATTGCATGTATTGCATTGTTGAATATGGTGATTACCGGAACAGCAGTTGCCCAGGATAATGCCGCTAAAGCTACCCCGGTTGCAGCACAGGATCGCCCGGTTACACGTTCAGAAGCCATGAACCAACGGGAAGTGAAGGAGGATAAAGTAGTCGCTCGTGTTCCTGTTGAACAAGCAGATGATGCAAAATCTGCCAATAATATATTTCAGCAATTAGGTATTACAGATGAGCAAGCCAGGCAATTGCAGGAATTGGAACAAGCTGTATCACAGAAAAAAACTACCATCAGTAACAATGCCACACTTACTGATGCCCAGCGCAAAACAAAATTGGTGGAATTAAATAAAAGGCTTGATAAAGGTAGGCAGCAAATTCTCGGTGAGGCGGTTGCCACTAAATACACACAGTTATTGGCACAACAACGCAGGAATTAAGCAATTTCAAATTATAATCAAGGCCCGTCATGCGGGCCTTTTTTTATGCCTGTAAGTATCGTAAAACTACTTAGTATTTGTTCGTAGGCATACAAGTGTATTCCCTCTAATTAGCAATTTGTTAAAATAATACAAGGATAGGGAACGTTAGCAATTCGTCCAATATACCATTCATCGAATGGCCTTATACTAATAAGCCGATGAAAAAGCTGATACCTATCTTACTTACCCTATTTTGCATGTCGCAATATATGCATGCACAAACGCCATGGGCTGAGCCTGTTGAGCGTCCCGG
>JBPOHG010000082.1:0-2321 GCA_052035835.1 Bacteroidota bacterium
GCCATGGCTGCGCTTCGGGCAAACACCATACATAGTACCACCAATAACAATTTTATCAAATAATCATTGATAGAAACGAAAGCAGGCAAAGCAAACCCGGGTGCTCCCGCAATAGGTTTACTGGAATATAACACCCTGATGACACCCAGTGAAAAACCAATCAATGCAAAAGGCATCGCAAAAATTGTATGCGAGAATTTTATCAGGGACAGGTATTTTTTTACACTACTCATGCTGAAGGGTTATGGGTTGTGGTTGAACCATCCTGTTTCGGATCACTTCCCACAATACAACACCTGCTGCCGTGGCAATGTTGAGGGAATGTTTCATTCCAAGTTGTGGAATTTCTATACAACCATCGCATTGCAGGATCGTATCCTGTTCTACGCCGCTCACCTCGTTGCCAAATACAAGGGCAATTTTTTCGTGTTGGTGAAAACTAACTTGTTCGAGTGACAAACTATTGGTTACCTGTTCTACCCCAAAAATGCGGAAACCATTGCGGCGCAATTGTTCAATGGCATCGGTTGCATGGCTAAAATGTTCCCAATGAACAGTGTCCTCTGCACCCAGTGCTGTTTTCCTGATTTCTTTATGAGGGGGTTGGGCTGTATAACCTGTGAGGTAAATGGCTTCCAGTAAAAACGCATCTGCCGTCCTGAAAACACTACCTACATTGTATGCGCTTCGTACATTCTCCAGTACAGCAATGACAGGCGTTTTTTGGGAACGCCTGAATTCCTCCACCGATTTACGGTTCAGATCTGACATACTGAGTTTCTGCATCCTGCAAAGTTACTGCATTGATGGTTATGCAGGAAAAGATCAGGCAGTTTGCTTTTGCATCTGACCCGATTTACTATTGGCTTTTAATTCGGCGTAATATTTAGCAGCTTGTATGAAGTTCACAAACAATGGATGTGGGTTTTCCACCGTACTCTTAAGCTCGGGATGGTATTGAACTCCAATAAAGAAAGGATGGTTCTTTAATTCTACAATTTCAACCAGCCCATTCACCGGGTTTTTACCACTGGGCACCAGTCCGGCATTCATAAAATCATTCAGGTAATTGTTATTGAACTCCCAACGGTGCCGGTGGCGTTCACTGATTTCCTGGCTATTGTAAATTTTGGCTGCCAGGCTGCCATCGTCTAACCGGCAGGGGTAAGCGCCCAACCGCATGGTGCCGCCTTTCTTTTTAATTTTTTTCTGCTCCTCCATCAGGGCGATCACAGGAACAGGAGTAGCAGGGTTCATTTCGGTGGAATGTGCTTCTTTCCAGCCAAGCACATTGCGTGCAAACTCAATGACTGCCATTTGCATACCCAGGCATATACCAAAGAAAGGCATATTTTGTTCCCGGGCATATCGAACTGCTTCAATTTTCCCTTCCACGCCCCTCGACCCAAATCCCGGGGCTACCAACATAGCATCCAGGTCTTTTAATTTCTCCTGTACATTGGCCTCAGTGATGTATTCGCTGTGGATATTTACCACCTGTACTTTACACTGGTTCATTGCGCCTGCATGGATGAAAGCTTCGAGTATCGACTTATAAGCATCCTGCAGTTCTATATATTTACCAATGAGCCCAACAGTAACTTTTGTTTTAGGCTTGTTCAGCTTGTCTAAAAATTCCCGCCAGCGCGACAATTCAGGTGCTGCGTAGCCATTGATGTGCAGTTTTTTTAGGACGATCACATCCAACCCCTCCTGCAACATTTTAAGTGGCACTTCATAAATGGTACCTGCATCCATCGCCTCTATCACTGCATTTGGCTTTACATTGCAGAAAAGCGCTATTTTTCGTTTAATGTCTTCCGTGAGTGGATGCTCTGTACGGCAAACGATCACATCGGGCCGTACCCCTTCCTGGCTCAGCAGGCGCACACTGTGTTGTGTTGGTTTTGTTTTTAATTCCTTTGCGGCTTTCAGGTATGGGATGAGTGTAAGGTGCACCACCAGGCAATCTTCTTCGGGCATTTCCCATTGCAACTGGCGAACAGCTTCCACAAATGGCAGGCTCTCTATATCGCCCACTGTGCCGCCCAATTCGGTGATCACGATATCATATCCCCCGGTTTCACCCAGGAGCATCATGCGGCGTTTAATCTCGTCTGTTATATGCGGAACAACCTGAACTGTTTTTCCCAGGTACTCTCCTTCCCTTTCTTTATTGATAACGGTTTGGTATATACGCCCGGTTGTTACATTGTTCGCCTGTGAAGTAGGCGTATTGAGGAACCGCTCATAATGCCCGAGATCAAGATCTGTTTCGGCGCCATCATCGGTAACATAACACTCCCCATGTTCATAAGGGT
>JBPOHG010000314.1:0-19846 GCA_052035835.1 Bacteroidota bacterium
GCCAGGCTGAGGGCCTTCCCCTGCAACCGCCAAATACACTCATTTAGCGAAACGGCAAATGGCACACGGCAGGTAATGCCCGGAACCGACAGTGGCCTTGAGGGGATTTTCCACCAGGGCGATATGAGCATTTTTAAAATTAGCAAAGACTTAAAAAATATCAAAACCATCGATGCATCAGAACAGGATGCATACCTACCGGTCATTTTCCCTACATTCAATGCTTCACAAATCCGTAGAGCAGGGTTTATTGAAGATTTAAGAAAATCCGATACAGCCTTATGGAATTCAAAAATATTTTCCAATGCCAGCATATTAAAATGCCTCTTAGCAAGTAGTTGCATGTACATTTCATCTGATAATATGCTATACCTGAGTTTCAGGAAAAGAATACTTCAATTCAACAATTACAAGCTTCAACATATTTATGATATACCGGCTGATGCTTTGTCTATTACAGAAATAAAAAACCAGATGCTGGTAAGCCTTGTAAACAATGGCATAAGTTATTTAGAAAAGGGCAGCATATTGCCTGTAGTAAACAAAGCTTCCCAAAGTTCCATTACCTCCTTTTTATATGATAAAGAAGGGAATTTTTGGGCAACGTCAATTGATAACGGGCTTTATGTTTGCCGCAACACATCCCTGCTCACCGGATACGAAAAAGACGTGAGCGTTATTCGGGTATTACCTTTGAAAGATTCATTTGGCATTTTATTGTCGGATATGCGCCTATTAAGTTTTACCGGAAAGGAGTTGCCAACGCAATGGAACAGTTCCTCAATGCTCAATGATATTGCCTTTTCAACCAATCAGACGCTTTACATGTCGTTGAATGGCTTATATGAAAACCGGAACGGTGTGGTAAAACTGATAGAAAAAAAATATTTTTCAGGCCACTTACAATTAAGCCCCGACTCCATTGTGTGCTGGGGGTCGAGGAATATTTTTTTACATACCAACAAAGGTGCAGTAAGAAGGGTGCTCATGCCCGACAGGATTTTTGGCATGGCACGTTACAATGACAATGTACTACTGGCAGGTGGTTTATCTACCGGGCTATGGAAAATAATGCTGGGCGACAGTATTCAAACCAAGAACATATTAATAACCGGAAGGATCAATTGTATAGTAACGATCACGCCTAACAGTATTGCAGTTGGCACCAATGAAAACGGGATCTGGCTGATAGACAGTTCCGGTAAAATTAAACACAAATACCATTCACTCCCGGGGCGGATACAATCGCTTTTGTATCATGCCCCCTATTTATATGCGGGTACAAAGGAAGGCATTTACCTGATTCATCCACTAACGCATACTGTCACAGGTTTAAACAACAGCAATTTGTTATCAGCCGACGAAGTGAATAGCATGCTAATTCATGAAAATGACCTTGTCATTGCCGGGCCGAAAACAGTAATAAAAATCCCCTTACAAGAAATCCACCAGCACAAAAGTTTACTTCGTATAGGCGTTGGAGATATTATGGTAAACAACAACAGGTATACAGCACCACAACTCTCTGAGCTTCCATATCAATTCAACAGCTTCTCAGTAGAAATCAACAATTACTCATACCGGTCTGCGCCAAATACACAATATTATTTTACGGTACGTAACAAAGATGAAATTGTATTTGAGGACACATCTGTATCGCCTGTAGGGAAATTCAGCCTGGAACCAGGGAATTATATGCTTGAAATGATAGCGAAGGACGATATGCTACATGTGGTTTCCAACAAAATCTCCATCCCGATCGTCATTGATAAGCCCGTTTATAAAAAATGGTGGTTTATAATGCTGTTGTTTACATCGCTTGTAATCCTTTTTGCACTTATTACAACCCTTAGTATCCGGAGAATCAAAAAAAGGGAATTGCAAAAAAGAAACCTGGTTTTAAAAATGGCCGACCTTGAAGCTAAAGCATTACAAGGGCAAATGAACCCGCATTTCATTTTTAATGCTGTAAATTCTGTTCAGGACTTTATACTTAGCCGGCGAACAGATGAGGCCCATATGTTCCTGTCAACTTTTGCAAAACTGATCAGGATGGTACTCGAACACAACCGAAAGAAAAACGTGAGTATAGATGAAGAGATTTCGCTGATCAGGTTATATGTTTCAATTGAAGAACACAGGCTCAATGATAAGATATCTTTGCAAATAGATTTTGAAAATGAAATAGACACCGATAACATCCTGATTCCATCCATGCTTTTGCAACCATTGATTGAAAATGCCATTTGGCATGGTTTGAAAAAAAATACCGGTGAAAAAATTATTGCCATCCGTTTTACTGCCAACAATGATCTATTGCACATCAGCATCCGCGACAATGGCCAGGGATTGCATGATGCACAACGGATGCACCAGTCGGTTGGCCTCGACATTGTAAAAGAAAGGATCAGGTTGAGTTTTCAAAAAGACCCTACATTTGAATTTTTTAGTTTGCAAAACAGAGCCGATGGCCCAGGTGTGGCTGTACAAATTATTTTACCATTATTAACTGAATACTAATGACAAGTGCCATCATTGTAGATGATGAAATGAGCGGTGTAAACGTACTGCAATCATTGCTGCAAACGTATTTCCCCGAAATTGAGATAACGGCCATCTGCCATAATATAGATGATGCTGAGAAAGCCATACGCAAAAAACAGCCACATATCCTTTTCCTGGATATAGAAATGCCCGGTGGAAACGGGTTTGCATTACTTGAAAGGATTGGTACAATTTCATTCCCGGTTGTGTTTGTAACTGCTTATAACCAATATGCCATTAAAGCGCTTCGATTAAGCGCCACCGATTACCTGCTGAAACCTGTGAATAAAAATGACATCAGCCTGGCCATTGAAAAGAGCATGCAGTTGTATCAATTCCGGCAGGAAAACCCGGTTAACTATGCTGCGGTGCTGTATAATACCAATACACAAAACAGCAACCGGGTCATGGTGATCAATAAGTATACTCAGGAGAGCATCCCCTTTCGTGATATCTGTTGTGTGACTGCCGACTCCAATTATTCAGTTATACATAGCACCAGCGGTAAACAAATTACCGTTTCCAGGCCATTGAAAGAGATAGATGAACTTCTATGCGATGAAAGCCATCAGTTTATCCGCATACATAAATCTGTTCTCATTAACACTGAACAAATTGAATCTTCAAAAAACTCCGGTGGAGTCCTTTTTATTCAGCTAAAAAATAATGCATGTTTTGAAGTATCAAAAAGAAAGAAAACAGATATACAGAGTATCCTTCAAAAATTAGACCTTCGTTAATCATTCCGTTTACTCACTTTCCATTCCTTCAGCTAGATTTCTGTTTAACAGTCAATGCCAATGACATTATTTTACATGTGTGATAATGATTACAGGAAATTTTCCTTGTACTATTTGCACAAAACCTGGCATATTTAATTTTAGTTGGATATACCATTCGTACCCGAGTATCAAATCAATAGTGTGAATTAAAAAGGACTGCATGCCCTATGCAGTCCTTTGATTTTTTATGCCAATGAAAATTCATCAGAGCCTGTTCGATTTAATCTCATCTACCACGCCAGGATCGAGCAACGTGGTTGTATCTCCCATGTTCGCCATATCCCCTTCCGCAATTTTGCGAAGGATCCGTCGCATAATCTTGCCGCTTCTAGTTTTAGGAAGCCCTGATACAAACTGAATTTTATCAGGTTTTGCGATCGGGCCAATGATCCGTGTAACGGTTTGTAAAATATCCTGGCGTGTAAGGTTTTCATCTTTATGAATATGATTGTAAATCACATATGCATAAATCCCCTGGCCTTTGATATCATGCGGGTAACCCACCACTGCGCTTTCAACAACGCCCGCATGCATATTGATTGCATTCTCCACTTCTGCAGTTCCTATGCGATGGCCACTAACATTCAGCACATCATCTACCCTGCCTGTTATCCTGAAATTACCATCCTGATCCTTTAGTGCCCCATCTCCGGTAAAGTATAGGTTTTCATATGTAGCAAAATAATTGGTACGGCAACGCTCATGGTCGCCGTAAGTCGTTCGGAGCGTAGAAGGCCATGGTGCGCTGATACATAGGTTCCCTTTGAGTAATCCATGTTCATCAGTTTGCGTTACTTTATCTCCACGTTCGTCTACCAGTAAGGGTTGTACGCCAGGTAATGGCAAGGTAGCCCAACCGGGTTTTGAAGGAGTGATACCCGCCATATTCGAAATGAGGATGCCACCCGTTTCAGTTTGCCACCAGGTATCTACAATGGGGCAGCGTTTCTTACCAATATTTTCTTCATACCAATGCCAGGCTTCTTCATTGATAGGCTCTCCTACTGTACCCAGTACTTTTAACGAAGAAAGGTTTTTTCCTTTCAAAGGATCAAGTCCGTAGCCCATTAAACTTCGTATAGCCGTTGGCGCTGTGTACAAAATATTTACCTGGTGCTTATCTACAATATCCCAGAACCTTCCTGCATCGGGCCATGTAGGTATGCCTTCAAACATCAATGAAGTGGCGCCTGCGCTCAAAGGGCCATAAACGATATAGCTGTGGCCAGTTATCCAACCAATATCTGCGGTGCAAAAATGTATGTCGCCCGGCTGGTACTGAAAAACATTTACAAAAGTGTAAGTCGTCCAAAGCATATAACCAGCGCAACTATGCACAACACCCTTCGGTTTGCCGGTTGATCCTGATGTATATAAAATGAACAATGGGTCTTCGGCTTCCATTTCTTCAGCAGGAAATGAAACCACTCCGTCTTTTTCAATTTGAGTTTCTGCATGCTCCATTTCATCTTCCCACCACACATCCCTTCCTTTCAACATCGAAACCGGGGTACGTGTACGGGTATAAACAATTACTCTTTTGATAGTCTTATTACCAACCAATGCATCATCAATCACACTTTTCAGAGGGATATCTTTATTTCCGCGAAAAGCACCATCGCAGGTAATAATAAAATCTGCTTTGGCATCATCCAGCCTGTCTGCAATGCTTTGCGCACTAAAACCGCCAAATATCACACTGTGGATGGCGCCAATACGGGCACAACCAAGTACTGCATACGTTAGCTCGGGGATCATGCCCATGTAAATACAAACCCGGTCGCCTTTTTTCACTCCATTGTTACGCAGCATTTGTGCTACCTGGCAAACCCTTTTATGCAACCGGTTGTAGGTAACAATCCTTGTTCTTTCATCTGGGTTGT
Organism: Bacteroidota bacterium; assembly: GCA_052035835.1. GTDB lineage: Bacteria > Bacteroidota > Bacteroidia > Chitinophagales > Chitinophagaceae > Ferruginibacter. The sequence continues at coordinate 5,210 of JBPOHG010000314.1, forward strand.
TGGGCTCCCAGATGATCGCCGGCTTATCCCCCATTTTTTCAAGGTGCCTGTCGATACAGTTTTCGGTAATATTTAACCGGGCTCCTTTGAACCACTCCACTTTTGGTTCTTTAAAATTCCATTCAGATACTTTATCCCACTTTTTACGCCAATGAAAATGTTCGGCTACGTTAGCCCAAAATGCATCGGGCTCTTGTATGCTTTTTTGATACGCTTCTTGATACTGCTCTAATGATTTAATCTGAAAAGGATATGACATAGCAATTCGTTTAGGTATATAAAAGTATAAAACACATGAAAGCGAAACCGGATTAATTTTGCTAAAATGGTATATTTATGCTAAAATAGTATATCTTCTGATGTAACTTTCATACATGAAAGAAATTGCCTGCCCCAAATGCAAAAGCCAGGACCTGGTGAAAAGTGGCGTCGTTAAAGGGCGCCAGCGTTTCCGTTGCAAGGAATGCAATTATTTTTTTACCGTCATGAAAGATGGTAAAAACATAGACCCCTATTACGTAATCAAAGCACTTCAATTGTATATCGAAGGGGTCACTTACCGCGAAATTGAACGTATCCTTGGAATCAGCCACGTATCGGTCATGAACTGGGTGAAAAAATACCATATAACAGCGCCCGAAAACCATGAATACCGCCCTACCTATAAAGTATTGAACCATGAAGAGTTGCAGGATTTTTTTAGCGCCAAGGAAGCTTTGAAAGGAGCAGGCTGCATGATCACAGAATTGGGTGATAAGTTCATGCTAATAAAATGGGAACGCTTCCGGCGGAACAGCCTGTAATAACTATACCATTTGCACTGATATAGCGCCTTTTTGCATACAGCGGTAATATTACCTGAAATTGGTTGTGAAATTTATTACAAAACACACAAACCAATGCTTATGCTTAAACGATTGCTCGCCATTACAGTTGTTATTTGCATCTCTGTAAAACAGCTGTATGCACAGGGTAACGGAGGCCCCGGAATTGATCACAGCTACAAACCAATGACATTAAAACTGGATGAGAAAGGCCAGAAATTTATCCGCCTCATTACCTGGCACCAGATGTGGGTTACACATACATCCAACAATCCCGGCACCCTCGACATTAACGGAAAAGAACAGAAGTCTACAACAGATATGGCTATACGCCGTTCAAGGTTTTTGATTCAAGCCCAGGTATCCCCCCGTTTTATGATCGTTAGCCACTGGGGTATCAATAACCAAAGTTTCATTAATGGTGGGGGCGCAGGTACACTGGGCACTGGCGCCAGTGCTACAGGTCAGGGCGGAAAAAGGCCGCAGATCTATATTCATGATGCCTGGACAGAATATGCACTCAAACCCGGAAAACTACATATAGGCGCAGGGCTTCATTATTGGAATGGTGTATCCCGCATGAGCAGCCACAGCACGCTCAATTTTATGACGCTGGATGCCCCAATTTTCAACTGGTTTAATATAGAAGCAACCGACCAGTTTGCCCGCCAGATGGGTATTTATGCAAAAGGCCAGTTGGGTAAGCTCGATTATCGGGTTCACCTCAACAAACCATTTGCATTTGGCGCTGCTTTGTCATCCATTTCATCTGCGAATGCAACCAATGTACTCAATGAAAACTGGAGTACCGGAGGATACCTGAATTATATGTTCTGGGATAAAGAAAGCAATGTACTGCCTTACTTCGTAGGAACATACCTGGGCGGAAAAAAAGTATTCAACATTGGTGCCGGATGGTATACGCACAAAGGTGCAACTGCCAGCAGGGCATCGGCCACCGATTCTGTCAAAGAACACAACCAACGTAACCTTGGCGTGGATGTGTATCTTGATATGCCGATCAACAAAAAAACAGGGACAGCACTTAGCTTGTACAGTGTGTTCTACAATTTCGATTTTGGGAACAACTACTTACGCAATGTTGGCATTCTAAACCTTCACGGTGCCACACAACCCGTTTCAGCCAATGCAGACGCAAGCTGGGCTGGCGGCGGAAACCTTCAGCCCACCATCGGAACCGGGAATATCTGGTACACACATGTTGGCTACCTGCTTCCAAAATTAAAAAACGGAACTGCGTTTATGCCTTACGTTACGTACACATATAAAGACTTCGACCGCATTGGGAAATCATCAGGGCAATATGACATGGGAATGAATTATTTCATTGGCGGCCACAATGCCAAGCTTACTTTACAATATAGCTCAAGGCCTGTTTATAAAACCGTTAATGGTGCGCCCGAAAGAAATGGAAGCAAGGGTGAACTCATCCTCCAATCACATATTTTCCTATAATCTATTCGACTTCATTGATAAAAAAATAACTATGAGTAATAAAATTCAATCAGAAAAAGGGATGGGCTTCATCATTGGCGCCTCTTCCGTTGGAACATTGATAGAATGGTACGACTTCTACATTTTTGGGATGCTGGCCACAACTATCTCTAAACAGTTTTTTCCCGAAGACTCGGGCACTTCCGCCTTACTAAGCACATTGGCCATTTTTGCAGCCGGCTTTATTGTTCGGCCTTTTGGCGCACTTGTATTTGGGCGGCTGGGCGACCTCATCGGACGTAAATATACATTCCTGCTTACCCTGGTACTGATGGGTGGTTCTACATTTGCGATTGGCCTTGTGCCCGGCTTCCAAAGCATTGGATGGGCTGCGCCTATTCTTGTATTGATCCTTCGCCTCGTGCAAGGGCTTGCACTGGGAGGCGAATATGGTGGTGCTGCTACTTACGTTGCCGAACATGCGCCGGCACACAGAAGAGGATACTGGACCAGTTGGATTCAAACCACAGCAACCCTTGGATTGTTCCTTGCATTGGGGATCATCATTTTGATCCGCCAGAGCCAGGGTGTAGAAAAATTCACCAGCGAATGGGGTGGATGGCGGTACCCTTTCTGGATTTCACTCCTGCTCGTGATAGTATCTATTGTTATTCGCATGCGAATGAGCGAATCGCCATTGTTTGCAAAAGTGAAAGCTGAGGGAAAAACGTCTAAAAATCCATTGAAAGAAAGTTTTGGTCACCGCTCCAATTTTAAAATGGTTTTACTGGCATTGTTTGGCGCAGTGATGGGACAGGGTGTTGTATGGTATACCGGCCAGTTTTACGCTCAGTCATTTATAGAAAATGTATGTAAAATCAACTTCGTTGAATCGAGGAATATCTTGTTGATTGCCATTTTATTTGCAACTCCATTCTTTGTGGTCTTTGGATCCCTGAGCGACAGGATTGGCAGAAAATGGATTATGTTATTGGGGATGTTACTCGGTATCTTTTCTTATCGCCCTATTTATAAAAACTTTCTCGACTGGACCAACCCTGCTAAAAAACGTGAAATGGTGGATGCAGCTAATACAACAAAAGCAACACCCATCGCCGCCATTGATGCGAAAGATAAATCTAAAATGCTTGTATCTACTAAATATGATACTGCATATACAGATGGCGCTAAATTTACTTTCACGAAAACCGATACCCTTAAGCTTACAGAAAATTATACAGGCAAAACCGCTTCGATTGCATATATCATCCCATCAAAAGACAATCCTGCTATACTAGATACGGTTTTCACGAAAGCAAAAGTTGCCACAGGCACTACATTACCGGAAGGGTTGAGTTATGTAATGGCAGAAAAAAAATCTGCCAAACCGGGCGTTGTTATAGAAAAGTCACTTGACAAATCTACTTTCTGGTGGATGGTATTCCTCGTATTTGTACAAATTGTATTTGTAACGATGGTATATGGGCCTATCGCCGCATTCCTTGTAGAACTATTCCCAACTAAAATCCGTTATACCTCCATGTCGCTTCCTTATCACATTGGGAACGGTGTTTTTGGCGGACTGGTGCCTTTTCTTGGGACGCTCATTGTAGAATTTACCAAAACAGAAACCAATCCAGGAGGTGACCCACTGGCCGGACTTTGGTACCCAATTGGTATTGCTGCACTTTGCTTTATTATTGGAGCCATTTACTTACGCAATAAGATCGACGAAAATGTAATGGATTAATCAACTAAAAAATTAATGATATGAACGCACTTAAAAGATTCCTGGGTATCGTTTGGATGATACTCGCCCCTGCACTGGTTGGGTTTATGATGTGGCAAGCTTCTGATAAAATCAGCAAAGCTAGCGAAGCAACCAAATCCAATGTTACTTTGCAATGGGTGATCATCCTGTTTATTTTTATTCCCATTTGCATCGGGTTGCTCATTTTTGGCTACTACTCTGTTAAAGGCTATTATGACCATTTGCCCGAAAGCTCTGCAGAAATCACAGACTACTAAGCCAACCTCCGGAAGGAATAATAACTTCCGCATCTTATAATGACAGTTATTTTACAGAATAACATTCTTTGCTACATTCAGATAGCTAAAGAATGTTATTCTTTTTTTATCTTCAGCCCATGCCCGATCGCGTCAAAAAACAAAAGTTCGCTTTTCTTGCCATTCTCATGCTCGTCGTATTCAGCTACCCGCTGATTTCGATTGCAAATTCAGCTAAATTGGTTGGAGGAATCCCTGTGCTATACGTTTATATTTTTATTTCCTGGCTGATTAGCATTGTGCTTCTTTTTAGGACGTCTGAAAAAAAAGACCGTAAAAAATCTTCCGACGCATGAGCAACTGGATTGCGATAGTAAGCGCCTTATTGTACCTGTGTATCCTTTTTGGAGTAGCTTACTATGCTGAATACCGGCTAAAAAAAGGGAAAAGCATTATTAATAACGGATATGTATACTCGCTATCTCTTGGGGTATATTGCACCGCATGGACATATTACGGCAGTGTTGGCCAGGCTGCAGGCAGGGGCATTGAATTTATTACTGTTTATATTGGGCCAACCATTATGGCGGCTCTTTTTTGGCCCCTTCTTCGGAAGATCATTCGTATCTCTAAAACACAGCGCATCAACAGTATTGCAGATTTTATTTCTACAAGGTATGGCAAGAACTTTTCCCTGGCAGTGGTCGTAACCATCCTGTGTGTGTTGGGCATCATTCCATACATTTCCCTTCAGCTCAAAGCCATTTCCAGCAGCATACATGTACTGGCAGGATCATCTGCTACCAAGGCCGGACTTACAGAATTTTTGAGTGATAATACATTTTATATTGCCGTTGTTCTGGCCATTTTTATCATCCTATTTGGAACCCGGTCAATTGACGCTTCTGAAAAACACGAAGGGTTAGTGGCAGCAGTGGCCTTTGAATCGCTGATCAAACTCATTGCATTTATAGCAGTGGGTATTTTTGTCACTTTTGGGATATTTAACGGCTTTAGCGATATATTTTCCAAAGCAGCTGCAGATCCTTCTATGAAAAAATTATTTCAGCTCGAGCCCAATACAAGTTATATTTCCTGGCTTGGCCTCACGTTGCTTTCCATGCTGGCGATTGTATTTTTACCAAGGCAGTTTCAACTGGGCGTTGTAGAAAATGTACAGGAGTCGCATCTCAAAAAGGCAATCTGGCTTTTCCCCTTATACCTCCTCATTATTAACATATTTGTAATACCCATTGCATTTGGGGGCAAACTCATTTTTGCAGGCACCGCAACCAATGCTGATACTTATGTTCTTTCATTACCGCTCGAATATGGAGCCGGCTTCTTAAGCATCTTAACTTTTATTGGTGGTTTTTCGGCAGCAACCAGTATGATCATTGTAGAAACGATTGCCCTCAGCACTATGATGAGCAACAACATTGCTACTCCCGTTTTGCTGAGCACAAAAAAATTCAGGGCGGGTGGAGATGGGAAACTTACTAAGCCTATTTTGAATATCAGGCGGGTGAGCATACTTCTTATCATAGCTTTGGCATTCTTATACGACAAACTGGTAGCCCAGCATTTTAACCTGGTGTCTATTGGGCTGGTTTCATTTGCAGCAGTAGCGCAGTTTGCACCTGCCTTAATTGGAGGTATTTATTGGAAGCATGCATCCCAAAAAGGGGCCATGGCTGGTATATGCGTTGGTTTTGCCATTTGGTTCCTTACGGCTGTTATTCCATCTATGGCCAGCGCCGGAATGATCAGCGAACAAATTATTCACAACGGCCTTTTTGGAATCAGCTGGTTGAAACCGTTGTCGCTATTTGGTATTCAGGGAATGGATTCTATCACGCATTCATTTTTCTGGAGCATGTTGTTGAACATTACATTGTTCATAACGGTATCGCTTAATAGCCAAAAATCGGCACAGGAAACCTACCAGGCTGAAATCTTCGTTGATATATTCAGGCATTCAGCAAGTAGTGAAAACAATGTAATTTGGAAAGGAACAGCGTATCTCAATGATCTTACCACCCTGCTATCTAATTTTCTCGGAGCCGATAGAGCTGAAAAAATAATATCAGCTTATGCACAAAGGCATAAAATCCCAACAGATACTGTAAAAGCAGACCCCAGGCTTGTGAGCTTTGCCGAAAAGGTACTAAGCGGCGTTATTGGATCGGCATCGGCACGCATAATGGTAAGCACTGTAACCAAAGAAGAGGAACTAAAAATTGACGAAGTCATCAATATCCTCAGGGAATCGCAACAAATTATTGGGTTGAACCGTGAGTTGAGAAGAAAATCGGCCGACCTGCAAAAAGCTACTGAACAACTCACACTTGCCAATGTACAGTTAAAAGATTTAGACCAGGTTAAAGATGAGTTTCTATATACTGTAACACATGAATTGAGAACCCCGCTTACATCCGTTCGGGCCATGGCTGAAATCGTACATGATAACCCGGAAATGCCTGAAGATGAAAAACAATTTTTCCTGTCGGGTATCATCAGGGAAACGGAAAGATTGAGCCACCTGATTACACAAGTATTAAACCTCGAGAAATATGAAAGCGGGCGGCAGAAATTAAACAGTGCGGCCACCGTATTGAATACATTGATTGATGATACCATTGTATCCGTAAGCGCACTGGCAAAGGAAAAAAAAGTACAGATCAGCACAAGGATACCAAACTCAATGTTCATAGTTCAATGTGATGCCCCATTGATACAACAGGTGATTTACAACCTGCTATCGAATGCCATCAAGTTTGCACCAGAAGAAAAGGGGATCATTAAAATTTCTGTACACGCCAACCATGATGAACTTCAGGTGTGGATAGAAGACAATGGCAAAGGCATTCCTGCCGACCTGCATACTCTCATATTCGACAAGTTTTTTCAGGCAAGGAATCAAACGCTTAAAAAACCTGAGGGGACCGGGCTTGGGCTGGCCATTTGTAAAAAAATTGTTGAGATGCACCAGGGTAAAATATGGGTGGAAAGTGAAGAAGATAAAGGATCGAAGTTTATATTTACATTGCCTTTCAGTTAGATTACAACCATGAATAAGATACTAGTCGTAGATGATGATCCGTATATTTTGATGTCGCTCGAATTCCTGATGAAAAAAGAAGGATATGAAGTAAAAGTGGCAAGAAACGGAACGGAAGCCCTGGAAATCATTCACCGGGAAATACCTTCATTGATCCTGCTCGATATCATGATGCCTGACGTTGACGGATATGCGATTTGTAAAGAAGTGAAGGGTTCCAAGAAATTAAAAGATATCAGGATTGTTTTTCTCAGTGCCAAGAGTAAAGAATCAGACATTCAGAAAGGATACGACCTGGGTGCCAGTCTTTATATAACCAAGCCTTTCAGCACACGCGACCTTATGAAAAAGGTAAAAGAACTTCTTGTGGCCCCTTAGCATGCTTTGGCACTTTTTTCTGGTAAATAGGTATAGTTTACGGTTGCCTCACCTACACATTTGGTAACTTTCGGAACAACCTTTCAATCTTGCCATATGCCTTACCAGACTTTATACAAGCAAAGTATTCAGGATAAAATTTCTTTCTGGAAAAATCAATCTGCAGCTATCGAATGGTTTGTTAAACCAACCGAAATACTCAATCAAGACAGCCGTGGGTTTTATCGCTGGTTTAGTGATGGCGAACTCAACATATCCCATGTTTGCCTCGACCAACAAATTGCTGAAGGGAGGGGTTTACAAACAGCACTTATCTATGACTCGCCGGTAACAGGGACCATCAAAAATTTTACTTATAATGAACTAAAAGAAAAAGTAGCCCGGTTTGCCGGCGGCCTGAGGGCTATCGGTATTCAACAGTCTGACACCGTTGTAATTTATATGCCAATGATCCCACAAGCAGTCATAGCGATGCTTGCATGTGCCAGGATTGGCGCCATTCATTCGGTTGTATTCGGTGGTTTTGCCCCGCACGAACTGGCGATGAGGATTGATGATGCATGTCCAAAAGCCATTATTTCTGCCAGTTATGGGATCGAGTTTGATAAACGAATCCCATATAAACCGATGGTAGATAAAGCCGTCGAAGAATCTATCCACAAACCCGAACATATTATTTTTTATCAAAGGGAGCCAGGTTATGATCAACTAACAGGAATGAATGAACGAGATTTTGAGGGCTTATATGAATTTGAAGAAGTTGGCCCTGTTGCAGTGCCTTCTACCCATCCGCTGTACATTCTATATACGTCGGGCACAACCGGAAAACCCAAAGGGATTGTGAGGGACCATGGGGGGTATGCCACAGCGCTCAAGTTTAGTATGCAACATATATACAATGCAAACCCCGGGGATGTTTATTGGGCTGCCAGTGATGTTGGCTGGGTGGTGGGCCATAGTTATATCGTGTATGGCCCTCTGTTACATGGTTGTACAACAGTATTATATGAAGGGAAACCTATAAAGACCCCAGATGCAGGTGCATTTTGGAGGGTGATCGAATCACATAAAGTAAATGTCATGTTTACTGCTCCAACAGCAATAAGGGCAATCAGAAAGGAAGATCACGAAGGGTTATTGATACGAACATACAATCTTAGTTCACTCAGGCATTTGTTTCTGGCCGGGGAAAGATGCGACCCCGCAACTTATCACTGGATCAGCGGCCTGTTGCAAATTCCTGTGATTGACCATTGGTGGCAAACAGAGAGTGGCTGGCCTATGCTCGGGATCATGATGGGGGTAACACCTCGCACACCCAAACCAGGTGCAGCTGGTTTGCCAGTTTGCGGATACGACATCCAGGTTTTGTCTGAAGATGGCGAAGTTTTGCCTGCAGGAAAAGAAGGGTTTATTACCGTGAAACTGCCTATGCCTCCTGGCTGTTTACCTACATTATGGAACAACGATGAGCGTTTCATTGCGGGCTATCTCAATCATTTCCCAGGTTACTATCAAACGGGAGATGGGGGCTATAAAGACGAAGAAGGTTTTTTCTACATCATGGGACGGGTAGACGATGTGATTAATGTAAGTGGGCATAGATTGAGTACCGGGGAAATGGAAGAATTGGTTGCCACCCACCCCGATGTAGCCGAATGTGCGGTTGTTGGCATTGCTGATGATCTAAGAGGGCAACGGCCAGTTGCATTGGTTGTTATTAAAGACGGCAGGGTACCGGATGAAAACAAACTTGAAGAAGAACTGGTGAAACTGATCAGGGAAAAGATTGGTGCCGTAGCCTATTTCCGTAATGCAATGATTGTAAAACGTTTGCCGAAAACAAGAAGTGGAAAAATTTTACGCAAAACGATTCGTCAATTGGCAGATGGGGTCGCATATACAATTCCTTCCACCATTGATGACCCAGCTATACTTAGCGAAATTCTGAGCCGGCTTTTTGAAAGAAAAATAGGAATTGCTGCTATTACTCAGGCTTAATTTCCAAGAAAATTTTCTGCTTAAAAGAGTGACTCAAATATTCACCTATTTTATTACTGATTGTTAGGTAAATAGAAAGGAAAACTTTACCTTACAAGCACAGCAATAAGATACTCTTAATCCAGGGTATATAAGCGATTTATCCGCACACAGAAAACAACGACTCCTGCCCCTTTCTTATTATCTTATTAAAAACCTATCAGGTATTATTCCTGATAACTGCCCATATGTCAAAAATCCTATTTTCGATTGGCATATTCTTTTTCTTTCATTCTGTAAAAGCGCAAACATTTAATGGGACCGGTGGCACTATTCCTGATGGTGGGCCACAATCCTGCTTTAACCTAACGGTTTCGGGTGTAGGAAATATTAATGGGTCTTATGGGCTTGCTTCGGTTTGTATCAACATTATGCATGCCTGGGATTCTGACCTTGATATTTACCTGCAGGCGCCCGACGGAACATCTATCCCACTCTCCATAGGTAATGGCGGGAGTGGCGATAACTATACCAATACATGTTTCACCTCAACTGCAGCAACATCTATTACACTGGGGACTGCCCCTTTCACTGGTACTTTTCTTCCAGAAGGCAATCTCGGGCTTATCAATAATGGCCAAAATGCCAATGGTACATGGAGCCTTTGCATTGAGGATATAAGTACACCAGATGCGGGCTCATTGGTCAATTGGAATATTACTTTCAATAACACACCCGCATTGCCTCCCGTTCCTCCTGCGAATGACAATCCATGTAATGCAACCGCTTTAACTGTATCGGCGAGTTGTGCATACATAACAGCTACCACTGCCAATGCCGGAAACTCTCCCGGTGTGCCCGCTCCGGGATGTGCCAGTTATGCAGGGGGTGACGTATGGTTTTCGGTAACGGTACCGGCTGGGGGCGCACTTATTTTTGATACACAGACAGGTGTTATGACAGATGGAGGAATGGCTATTTATAGTGGCAACTGCAACTCCCTCACTTTAATAAGCTGTAACGATGATGGAAGCAGCAATGGCCTGATGCCAATGATTTCAGCTGCTGGGCTTACTCCAGGAAGTACGATCTGGATACGGGTTTGGGAATACAGCAACGACAATCCCGGCACTTTTGGAATTTGTGTAACAACTCCGCCACCGCCACCCCTTAACAATGAGCCGTGTACAGCATTCTCACTACCGGTTAACAACACCTGCAATTTTTCTTATTATACAAATGCGGGCGCTACATCCTCACCAGTTCCCGATCCGGGGTGTGGAGACTACCAGGGGGCAGATGTATGGTTTAGCATCACAGTCCCCCCTTCAGGTGCCGTAATTCTTGATGCCAACACAGGTACAATGACAGATGCAGATATGGCTGTTTACAGTGGTGCCTGTAACTCACTTACTTTACTTGCATGCGATGATCTTTCAAGTTTGAATGGCTTGATGCCATCAATCACTTTAAGTGGCCAAACACCTGGTTCAACTTTATGGATACGAATATGGGGTTATGGTTCTGGTAACACAGGGACGTTTCAATTATGTGCAACCATACCCCCGCCGCCTACAGTGCAGGACTGTCCAGCTGCATTAGCGATTTGCCAGAATGTTTACCACAATCCGGTCGCTTACAGCGGAACCGGCAGCCTTCCAAATGAGATAAATGAAAACACCAGTTGCCTTGAAGACGGAGAAAGAGCAGACGTTTGGTATACATTTACTGTACAATCTTCGGGTAATCTTAATTTCACTATTACCCCTGTTGATCTTACAGAAGATTATGACTGGGCAGTTTACAATCTTACGAATGCAACTTGCTCAGACATATATTCAAACCCTGCACTCAATGTAAGTTGTAATTTTTCTTCAACAGCTGGTGCAACCGGCCCAACCGGCGGATCGGCGCTCACTAACCAGGATGCTTTGGGAACACCATTTAATGCACAAATACCGGTTGTAGCAGGTCAAACTTATGTCATCAACGTAAGCAATTACTCCCTCTCTAACAATGGCTATACCATAGATTTCAGTGCTTCTACAGCATCTATTTTTGACAATGTACCACCACAACTTCAATCAATGGGTGCGGCTACTTCCTGCGGAGGTAACCAGGTAACAGTTAATTTTTCTGAAAACATTCTATGTAGTACCATACAAAATGCTGACTTTTCAATTTTGGGCCCTGGCGGCCCATACACAGTTACGGGTTGGTCTTCACTCACTTGTACATCTGGAGCAACTTATGCAAACAATGTAGTACTAACAGTAAGCCCTGCACTAAGTATAACCGGTAATTACCAGGTTTGTTTAACCACTGCAGCCGGTTCTGTTACCGACCTTTGCGGAAATGTAGCGCCTAGTGGTTGTTTGAATTTTACCATTGCAACAACGGTACCCGCATTTACACCAGTAGCTCCAATTTGCAGTGGGTCAACTGCACCAGTGTTACCTACTACTTCCAATAATGGTGTAACAGGAACTTGGTCGCCTGCAACAGTTAGCAACACCAGTTCTGGTACTTATACATTTACGCCTACAGCGGGACTTTGCGCAACAACTGCCACACTCACAATAACGGTAACTTCTGCAGGAATCACACCAACTTTTAACCCTGTACCTGCATTTTGCCAAGGCACAGTGGCGCCTGTTTTGCCTACAACTTCCACCAATGGCATTACAGGTTCATGGTCACCTGGGACTGTGAACAACATGGCTTCATCGTCGTATACATTTATTCCAAATGCAGGTCAATGCGCCTCTCTGGTAACCATAACTGTTACGGTTACCAGCAATACAATTCCCACATTTACAGCAATTCCAGCTTTTTGCAGTGGCAGTACGGTACCGGCTTTACCTTCTATTTCCAACAATGGAATTTCAGGCACCTGGTCGCCTGCAATTGTAAGCAATACTGCTTCAGGCACATATACATTTACGCCCAATCCCGGCCAATGTGCCACTTCTGCAAGTTTAAATATTAGTGTCACTAACAGTACAACGCCAACTTTTGCCATTCCTGCAGGGTTGTGTGCTGGTGCTTCAGCCCCGGCTTTACCAACAATTTCTACGAATGGCATTAGTGGTACTTGGTCGCCTGCCATTATCAATAATACAACAACCAGTAGTTATACATTCACTCCTGCAAACGGGCAGTGTGCCAATCCGGTATCTGTCACAATTACTGTGTGGGAACTACCTGTATTGTATACGCATGGAACTAACCCGAGTTGTAATAATAATTGTGATGGATCTGCAACTGTTGATGTTGTTGGCGGAACCGGGCCATATACGTATAATTGGAGCAATAGCGCTGGTACGCAATCAATTAACAACTTGTGTGCCGGTACTTACACCGTAAGTGTTACTGATTCGCATGGATGCGTAGCTGCTGCTATTTCTCCCGTTACAGGTAGTTGTTTTCAGATACAAAGCACAATGGTAGATGCTTGTTCTCCTACAGAATATGATCAAGAAATGGTGTTCTTCCAGGTAGGGCAAATCCCCTTGAATACGGCAGCTTTATCTGTAAGTTGGCCTACTGCTGCCAATTCATGGAATGGGCTTTGTAATAATGCTGCATTTATTGCCAGTGTTAATGCAACTATTACTAATGGTGGAATAGTTCTGCCCCTACCTGTTTCCGGTTTATTGCCAGCGAATGCAAATGTGGTATTAATAACAAGCACTCCCCCTACAAGTGCCAGTAGTTTTGCAAATCTCTCTGATACATTGTATGCCATGTTTCAGTGCCCAGGTAATTCGCAAGGACATTTTTCTAATAATACCGGGCTACCGGGTATCCGCACATTGAGCATTAGTTTTGGAGCCGGCTGTAGCGATACTACACAATATGATCCTTCCTTGCTGATAAATCAAAATGGAACTACAGGAGGAAATGCAGCAATTAACAATGGGGCGTATGTAAATTATTCTGCTGGAGGTGTAGCCAGTTATCTTAATTATGGATGTGTGATTCCATATACCATACAAACTTCGCAAGTTGCAATAACTGGCCCGCCGCCAGTAGTTCCTGCATTTAATTTACCTGGACAGTATTGCCAATTATCCGCTCCTGCAGTATTACCAAGTACATCAACCAATGGTATTTCCGGAACATGGTTGCCAGCTACAATTAGTACTGCTACTGCAGGTGTTACAAATTATACTTTTACGCCAACTGCAGGTCAATGTGCTACTTCATTTGTAATTTCAATAGTAGTAAATCCAACTGTAACGAGTACAACCAATATTTCTCTTTGCTCCAATCAACTACCTTATGTTTGGAATAGCCAATCTTACAACAGTGCCGGAACATACAATGTAACACTTACTTCTTCTGCCGGCTGTGATTCTATTGCAACGCTTGTGCTAAACGTTAATCCTAACGTAACGAGTACAACCAATATTTCTCTTTGCTCTAATCAATTGCCTTATGCTTGGAACAGTCAGAACTACAACAGTGCCGGAACATACAATGTAACACTTACTTCCTCTGCAGGTTGCGATTCTATTGCAACGCTTGTGCTAAACGTTAACCCTAACGTAACGAGTACAACCAATATTTCTCTTTGCTCTAATCAATTGCCTTATGCTTGGAACAGTCAGAACTACAACAGTGCCGGAACATACAATGTAACACTCACTTCTTCGGCTGGCTGTGATTCCATTGCAACATTAATCTTGTCAGTGAATAATGTGCTTACAAGTACTTCGAATATTACAATCTGTGATAACCAGCTTCCTTACTCATGGAATGGTAATAGTTATTCTTCTGCTGGGTCTTACAATGTAACGCTTACTTCTTCGGCCGGTTGTGATTCCATTGTAACACTTGTGCTAAACGTTAATCCTAACGTAACGAGTACAACCACTATTTCTCTTTGCTCCAATCAATTGCCTTATGCTTGGAACAGTCAGAACTATA
>JBPOHG010000243.1:0-9340 GCA_052035835.1 Bacteroidota bacterium
GCATTTGCAGAAAGACCGAATTCCCATGTGAACCTTTGTCGGTTGCCACATTATCTACAAATTCATAGGAGTATCCATTTAACAGCGGAATATCCCATTCAATCACTTTTCCAAAACCCGGATCGAACTTATTCTTCAGAACAGTCTCGCCCCATGTATAAAACACCTTTACCAGAATATTCCCCCTTCTTGAAAGTTCCTCAAACATCGGTGCATTGTACTGCACAGGATGAGAAGTTATGACAGCTAATTTCCTTTTACCAGAACTCATGTAAGAATATGCGATGTTAATTCGTTGTATACATGCTCACAATAGTAAGGAGAAGCTTCAAAAGGAAGGCCTTCTCTCGACAACGCTTTTTCATAATCAAACGAATCGAGGTCACCGAAATCTACTGGCAATATTTTGGGATAGGATTGATCTTTCACAAACTCAAATGTAAATGTCATATCAGTTGAAAACCAAACATCGAGTCCGCAAGCTGCATATTCAAATACTTTATTTGAAACAGCATGGATGGTATTTTGCGAAAAGGGCCTGTAAATAACAATGCCTACATTATACTTTTTAAATACATCCGGCAAACGCTGGTAGTCACAAGCCCCGCAATATTGAATATTGGGCGGAGACTGATTCTCTATAAAATCCCTCGCCTCTTCATTCAGGTTATGAGAATAGATATCCAGTGTAAACGCTTCCTGGTGTTTTTTCAACCATTCGGCTACTTCTTTTAAATACATATTCTTATACCCCAGGGATCCCGCATACACCAATTTGACCGGGGCCTTTGCCTCAGATCGGCCAACCTGCTTTTTATTCCATGAAAGTGGAGGATAGTTGGGCATATCATGGAATACATGCTTCGGCATGGCTTCCAGTTTGGCGTCTGCTATAAACTTTGCAAGCCTCACAGGATTTGTTTGTGAAATCCAGGAATACAAATGATACATTTTCAACTCCATCTTGTACATCCACTTAGATAATAACATTCGTTTCGAATATTCCTCCGGTGTAGTATACTCGTGATAATGTGCCATCAATGCTACTTTTTTCCCTCTAAGTTTTTTATAAAGCAAGGCAGGCCACGACGACAAAGTTTCAACATAAAGAATATGGGTGGGTCTTTTAAAAAGTAAAAAGATGAAAGCAGATGAATAAAATAAAAAGTAGTTAATATAGCGTATAAGGGAACTTTTATGATCCTGTGATGGCCTGAATATTTTTACATGGGTAGATGAGGGGCCATACACAGAAACCTGTTTGTGTGCCCCTTTCCTGTTTGAAATAACCGACAATTCAATTTCATCACTTTTACCAATGTAGTCTACCAGGTTCATGATAGGCGGGTAGAGTTCTAGCGGAAGAAAATGAATGATTACAAGTTTCCTTTTTCCTGGAAGCATTAATTTGAATTATCAAAAACTGTATTAAGAACAACCTTCAAACGGGAAGCATGATCGTAACCACTTCTAATGCCTCTTTCCCGCCCACAAGCTGCAATGCGGGCCCTTTCCTCATCGTGCTGCAGATAGTATTTGGTTAATTGTAACAACTCCTCTTTGCTTTCGAAAAAAACAGCATCCTTACCATTTTCGAAGAGGGAAAGATGCAATTCGCTAGCCTCAGCCAGCATAAATGTGCCACAAGCGGGAATCTCAAAAGTGCGGCTATCCTGTTCATCCCTGTTCCCATGCCGCAGGAAGTGCAATGCGATTTTCATTCCGTTGAGCGTTTTAATATAAGCATCTCCATATACTGAAACACCGCGGTAATAAGGCTTTATAATATCCCACAATTTTCCACCCGGCCAACCATCCCCGGTAACGGATACGGGTATGCCATTTTGAATGAGATGTGCCACAAAAGACTCCCTAACATGTTCATAGGTCCCTACAAAACCCACTTCACAAGTATACGTTTCTATATCACCCCCCTGGAGTTGTACAGGCCGGTGAAATGCCGGATCATATGAGCGGTAACACAATTCAACCCTTCTAGCCCCAACTGCCTTTAATTCGTTTACATTCACTTTGCGCTGTACAAAATGGCAATCAAATAAACTTGCTGTAGACAAGCATAATCGCCAGGCCACCCTTGCATGCCCTGTTGGGTCATCGGTGATGAGGTTGACAATTTTTATTCTGGGCTGAAATTTGCGTATATTCTTCAACGTACGTGGTTGAACAAAAGATTTATTGTCAATTAATAATAAATCGGGCTTTACCTCTTTCACAGCCTGACTGATTTTTTTATTCAAAAAATAAATGCCTGGGCCAATATTCAAACGGTAATGGAATTTCGAGAAAACAGATTGGTAGATCGGCCCTTCAATATCAACCCCATGCATGGTATGGCCCAACTCTGACAAAGTTTTAAACCGCCTGTATGAATTACTGGTATTATCAAGGCTCCCAACATAAACAATCTTCAATCTTTGCATGTAAGTATCTTAACTTAAATCTTTCCTTTCGGCCAGGTAATTGATATTTTTAAACACTTCGAGCCTTTCATTGTATGCTGTGATCTCTACCAACCCATCGGAAACAATACGGTAAATGCGGTATTGATCTTTGAGCATATACCAGAAATCCTGAAAAAAGGTCCTGGAATCAATATTGCATCCCCCAAATTCAAACTGAATGAAGTCGATACTCTTTTTATTGATCATATTATTTGCTCCTTCGAGGCATTTGGTTTCATAACCTTCTATATCCAATTTCAGGAAATGAATATGCTGTATCGAATGTTCGGCACAGTAGTCATCAAGTCTTTGAATCCTGATTTTTTCTTCAATCCCCATATCAATACCAAAATGCTCGAGCCGCCTTTTATGTAATGAAGCAAGACCCGAAAGCGCCGATCTTTTGTAAAGCGTTTTTTCCTCATTCCCTTCTCCTAAAGCTGTATTTACAGCAACTATGTTCTTACAATTGGCGGCTACTTTCAGCAACTCATCATATATCACCCTGGATGGCTCGAAGGAATAGATGCAGTGTTGGGAACCGGAAAAAACTTTATTTAAATCTTTCGCATAATTCCCCCTGTTTGCACCAACATCGAATAATACCAGCGGCCGGATATTTTTGGAAAGCCTGCTCTTGATATATTCTGCGGCATGCATTTCTCCACTATCCCTGAAATTGCCACCACGCCCATAATTCATCCCGTACATGCCTGCCCTGAACATGGTTTCAAATAAAGGTTGCAGTAGTTTTCTTCCTGCAATAAAATCAATGACTTTTTTCATCATGCTACGTGAAAGTATTGCTTCCAGTTTTTAAAGTAAATATGGTACCAGAGTATAAAACTGAAAGTTCTCCAAAACAATGATACATCTGCTTTTCCCTGGTAAAACTGATCGGCAAGTTGTGCGGTTTCTTTCTGCTTCAGCAGTGGGACATTCTTATATAAATCATAAAACAATTCCCTCCCAGTGACATCTTCTTTCAATGCATGATCTATGGGAGAAGGGAAACCATACTTTCCTTTTTGTTGCAAGATGGTATCGGGCACAATACCTTTGAATGATGTACGCAAAAGGCTTTTACTCTGCCCTTTTATCACATCTTCCGAAGTATATTGTAACACATGTTCAATGAGGAGGTGGTCAAAAAAAGGAACCCTGGTTTCTACCCCAAAAGCCATAGAATTCCGGTCTTCATAGTGAAGGAACGGTGGTGCTGTCCAACTGCGGTAATTATTCACCAGGTTCGCAAAATAAGGGTCTTTGTGTGCATGGTAATAATGTAGAAAAAATGGCTCAACTGCCAAATGGCTTACTTTATTCCTGATTTGCCTGTTCTTTATTTTTCGTCTAATGCTCACCGGTACATTATCGTATATACTTTTTATAAGCAGGCTTTTATACGTCATTGACGTAGCAGCTTTCACCTGCCTGACCTCGTTCAAATACCTGGAAAGCTTAACAGCAGATAGCAATTTGGCATGGTGTGCATGAATATGTGAAGCATACCCGCCAAACAACTCATCTCCGCCCGAACCAGATAAGAGTACTTTTACTTTACTTGCGCCTGCGAGTTCGCATAGCTTATAATGTGCATACATCGATCCATCCAAAGTTGGTTCATCATGGTGGTATAATAGATCTGGCACATCATCAAAGAACCGCTCGCCACTCAACATAAATTTGTGTTCACGGATCGCTTCCTGATTTTCTGTAACATCACCTATCAACGCATTTTCAGGATGAAAATAAGGAAGTACGGCGGAGAATGTGTGTAAAACAGGTTGTTGCAGATTTCGAAGTGCGAATGCAGTTACGGATGAAGAATCAATTCCGCCCGATAAAAAACTACCAACCTGCACGTCTGAACGCAAATGCACCCTTATCGTATCATCAAATATATGAACCAATTCATCGGCTGCCTGTTGATTAAATCGTTTACTGCCGGGTTGAGGGAAATTCCAGTATGCTTCTATAGGCCCCATCCTTCCATCTGCATGAATCTTACAACTACACGCCGGAGGGAGCTGATGAATATCCTTGAATAAAGTAGAAGCGTCGGTATCCATTTGCATATTGGCAACAAATTCGTATGCCTTCTGCTCATTAACCGCATCGGGGAGCCCCGCAATATTTACAAGCGACTTAATTTCAGAAGCGAATAAAAGCGTTCCGGGAAGTGAACGATAGTACAATGGCTTAATTCCGAACCTGTCCCTTGCCATCAACAGTTCACCGGTTTTCTTATTTAGCAATGCCAATGCAAACATCCCTCTCAATTTTGAAAGGAAGCTATTGCCATACACCGCATAGGCTGCCAGAATAGTTTCTGTATCTGAGTCTGTACGAAAATGATACCTGTTGCCAATCTCCTTTTTAATCTCGATATAATTATATATCTCTCCGTTAAAAACAATCACATTACCAGTTGCAGGATCTTCCATTGGCTGATTGGCACTGGTGCTTAAATCTATGATGCTGAGCCGGGCATGCCCAAGGGCTATCTGTTCTCTTTCGTAATAATACAATCCGTTTGGCCCCCGGTGAGCCATACGTTGCAACATGCTGCGTATATTGGTTCCCGATGGTTGTATTCCTATTATGCCAGCTATTCCGCACATATGCGCTTACTACTTATGAGTGCCCGAAGATGTTTCAATTGTTGACTTCACAACTTCCGCAAGCAATCCTGTTAGTTCTTTTCTGTGGTATTGCTTTAATTTTTCAATGGAAGGCCGTAGGATCGTTTTACCACTAAATAACTGATCCAAAGCAACTGTATTCTTTTCTGGTGCATCAGGGTCACAAAGAATAGCCATCCCACTCTCTTCCAGAATATCTTTTTGAGCACCATTGCATACAAATGCCAATATAGGCTTGCCCGCGGTAAAATACTCAAATGTTTTACCTGCTATGCTATAATCCTCACCATTGATGACTTTTGCAGATGTGCTCAAAAGTACATCGCAAGACTCCTGAAATGATTCTACTTCCCTCCTGTTCAAAAAGCCTGTATGGCTGCAATTTTCGGTAAGTCCGAATGCTGCAATTTGTTCACTTAACCAATCCGGGGTTCTGCCGGCGAAACTAATTTCTATCCGCTCTTTCCATTCGGGTTTTTGTTTGAACAATTCCTGTATCGACTGAAAAAAGAAAAAAGGGGAACGATAAAGCCAATCTTCCTTTCGTGGCGTATAATTGAGCATCCGATGTGGCTTTTTTTTCCACCAGGGCTTCATGATGGCTTCTCTTGCCCCGGGGCTGTAGTAAAAACTGCCCACATACCCGATACGGATCTTTTTGTTATTGCCCACCTTGATTTCACTTCCAATATTTAACAGTTCATCGTAACCGTTAGGTATCACCCTGACTTTATGGGCAGCTACATTTTTATGCTGCAATAAAAGGTCATTTCTTGTTTGAGCAGTTGTTGTTATTACGGCAGCAGCTTTATTGAGAATCTTATTTTCTTCTGCCAGTTTTTTTACATAATGAAAGTAACTACCGTTGGGTGCCAAACTCCATTGCGACCATGCGTCACGAAAATCTACAAGCAGTGGAATGTTGTGTTTTTGCAACAATTTCCGCCATAGTGTAGCCAGGGCAAAAGGAGGTATGGTTAAATATATCAACTGAGGGTCATACTTTTTAATAATGCCTGGTAAGGACATTTCTAATCCTTCCCGCCAATATTTCTTATAATTTTCGCTGATTGAAAAATACATGCTAAACCATTTCGCAATGGCATTGTGCGGAGGTGGGGCTGCTGCACAATGAATCCTTTCAATAGAAATCCCAGCTGGCAGATCTTCGATTTGGCTGCGGTCTAACTGGCAATTTCTGATCACCAATGGATAATCTTCTTCCAGCACAGTAACTACTACCGGGTCTATCCCATATTGTGGAAGATACTTTACGAATTTCAATGAACGTTGAACGCCTCCGCTTGCCAATGGAGGGAATTCGAATGCAACAAATAGTATCTTAATTCTTTTAAGCTCCACTAATATCCACAATTGGGATTTAACCAAACAACATTCCCCAAAAGGATTGCATTGCCTGTACCGGCTTCATATGCCTAACAGAAATGCGAAGCAATTGCTTGCATTGAAATCTATACAAATGATCTAACGCAGGTTTTAATACTTCATCATGATAATAGCCCCTGTACTTTTTAAGGCAAGAAAGTGAATAAAGAATCTTTTTTTCATGTGTTGCTTTGCCCACAATGCCTCCTGCATGTTTACGATATACAGCCATTGTATCCTCAAAGTATTTTGCCTTTCCACCATTAAACAACAAACAATACCCAATAGAGGTATCTTTCGATGGTATACTTCCATCATACATAGGCGTGAATGCCTGCTGCATATTCCGGCTAAGGAGCGAGCAGGTTTTCATATAATCTCCTTCTGCAAGATCAGCCAATCCAATCTCATTTTTCCGCCCCTGTTCATAAACCAGTTCACCTGTATGGGTTGTTTCATCAATGATAGCAACATTGTGAAAACAAGCATTGAATGCTGCGTGTGTTTCAAGAAAATCTACCTGCTTTTGTAATTTATTTATATCTGACCAATAATCATCCCCTTCGAGGTATGCAATATATTTACCCCTGCAATTCTTTAAAGTTTCAGTTTGATTATTCATAGCACCAATATTCCTGGGGTGCAATAAGAGCCGGATAATACCAGGATGGCGATTTGCATACTGCTGTAATACTTCTCTGGTATTATCGGTACTATTATCTTCTCCAATCACAATTTCGAAAGTAAATTGTACTTTTTGCTGAAGGATACTATCCAGTGCTTGTGCAATGAAAGGCCCATGATTATACGTAATCATAAAGACGCTTACTAATGGATCGAATGATGATTCTGCCAACTCCAGATTATTCAATATTTACTTTATCAGCTTTAAGGAGTGTATACATACCGAGGAGATTTGAAACAGATTGTTTATCATTAAACATAAGACAATCCAACATCGAAAGATAAGGAACGAAATTGTCGATATTTTGAGGATAAGGTTCTGCAATCATTCTCAGAAAATAAAGTTCTATCCCATGGCTTCTGAAAAAACTGTCATCATAAAGTTCTATGCCTCCGATTGGATTGATATAAACTGATGCATGTTCCTTTTGGCAAATATCCAGTATCCTTTCCTGAGCCTTTAGTTGGCCATTGTTATAAATTACTGAAGTTGGCTCAATGACAGTTTTTATTTGGAGGTAATCACAAACCAGCCTGATGCTTTCAAAACACAATGAAGAAATCGATGCATACCGCTCAGCGTTACTAAAAAGCGTATTCAGCAAAGCATATACCGGATCAAAAAAAGGGGCTTTCCTGTAATTTAAGTAAATGGTCTTTAACAAAGCATCTAATTGCTTCTTATCATCAGTAACTGCGATGTCACAAATTCTTTTGTTTTGGCTGGCTGCTTTTAGAGGAATGGTTATCAGCGAAGCTTTTCCGCCGATTAAAATATTGTTACGGTTGATCCACCCCCTGTTAATAAAGTTCACATCGTCATACAACACAAACTTATCTACAGCATTTATTAGCTGAAAATACCCGAGGTAAGGGAAAAAATATGGCTGCATTACTGCTATCCTCATGCGCTGTATCGTATTGAACGAAGGATAATCCTGCATACAAAATCAATTTCCTCACTGGTAAGGGTATGGTATAAAGGGAGGCATAAGATACGAGGCGAAATACTTTCACTAACTGGCATTGAACCATCTTTATAAATTGGCAAAGTATTCAGTGATGGGTAAAAATAGCGCCTGGGAAATATCTTATTGGCTTCCAGCTCCTTGATGAGTTTCTGAGTAGTAGCCTCCGAATTCAAAATAATAGGATAATAAGAATAATTATAACCTGCGAGAGGGTTGATTACGGGATGTGTTATTCCCTCCTGCCCACGTAGCCATTGATCATATTGTTCGCTTTGCCGTTTACGTGAAGCAAGAATTGAAGCGATATGCCGGAGATTGACCAGTCCCATAGCCGCATGAAATTCACTGTTTTTACCATTGATACCCACTTCAACAAAATCTTCCGGTCCGTTATGTCCGAAATTACGCAGATATGACATCTTTTTAACGAGTAAGGGATCATTTGAAAACAAAGCCCCGCCTTCTATGCTGTGAAATAATTTGGTAGCATGAAAACTGGTAGCTACAATATCTCCATAAGAAAAAACTGACTGCCCTTTGTATGTTGTCCCGAAGCAATGAGCCGCATCATAGATAATTTTTAGTTTATGTTTGTCTGCAATTTCATTTAACCGTTCGATGTCACAAGGATTACCATACACATGCGTTGCCATGATTGCAACTGTGTTTGGAGTAATAGCTGTTTCTATTTTTGATGGATCAATATTGAGCGAACCGGGATCAATGTCAGAGAATACCGCTTTGCAATTTTCCCAAACTATGCTGCTCGTAGTAGCAACATAACTAAATGGAGTCGTAATAATTTCCCCTTTGAGCTCCAGTGCTTTTATAGCAATTTGCAAGGCAATGGTACCATTATTTATAAAGAGTACATGTGGCAATCCCAGGTAATTTTTTAACTGCAATTCCAACTCATTAACAAGCGGACCATTATTAGTTAGCCAATTTCTTTCCCAAATCGCCTGGATATACTCCTGGTATTCTTC
This sequence comes from Bacteroidota bacterium, assembly GCA_052035835.1. GTDB lineage: Bacteria > Bacteroidota > Bacteroidia > Chitinophagales > Chitinophagaceae > Ferruginibacter. Next base: position 9,135 of record JBPOHG010000243.1, read on the forward strand.
TCTTGGGGGCAAAAAGGGGCGGGTTACCGGTATCATTTAAATACTTTTTTTTATAAGGGATAAAAGCCGGTCGCCCGATTTAGACAACAGGTATTTTACATCACTGATTTTTTTCGTTTTACGCAGTACCAAATACAAAAGCCACAAAAATTGCCTGCTATTTCTTTTGGTGAGTGAGTGAAACTCTTTATCACTGATATATTCTT
>JBPOHG010000222.1:0-21293 GCA_052035835.1 Bacteroidota bacterium
AATTGTTGTTGCTGATGTTTTTATAATGATTGTTTACCAGGAAATAACCGGCAGCAGGTATGCAAAGAAAAAAAAGAAAGAACAAGCTACGCCGGCCAAAACGCATGCTCGTTTCCTGCGATGCATGTAATTTTTTACTGATCATCCAAAGAATAACCAGTACCGATACCATCACCCCCGAAATAATCAATGGGATATTATACGACTCCCGGATATTCCCAAGAACTTCGGTGGTATACACCAGGTAATCAACCGCAATAAAATTATATCGCACATTAAATTCATCCCAAAAAGCGATTTCTGCACCCACATTAAGTACCAGGATAACTGTGATGACGAAGAAAATAAAATAAAGAAAAATCCTGCTCCATTTTTTCCGGTACCAGCTGTCTTTCATCCACCAGCAATACAACGCAACCGGTATGCAGAAAAAAGCAGCAACAACCAGGTCATAAAACAGCCCAATTAAAAATATGCCTAACACACGCATGAATGTGAGTTCGAGCTGGGGCCAGGATTGCATGAATAAAATCATCCTGGTGATCAAACTCAGGCTTACCACCAGTAATACAACAATGGCCAGGGGGCCAAAGCGGTGGCGGAACAATGCGTTGGAACTTTTCATTCTTTCAGGAATTGGCTGTATGCAAATCGATCATTAAAACCAGCTGGAAGATTTTTTCTTGCGAGTGGTCCTTCCACCCAACCCAAGTGCCCCAAGCAGGGAACGCACAATGGTATTGCCGGCTGTTCTCATCATGCTTTTTACAACAGTGTTATTGGTTACTTTTTCGAGCGTGGAAGGTGGCTCTTTGGAGGTTTTTTTGGGAGCTGCCACTTCTTCCTCTTTTGCTTGTTCGGCCGCTTCTTTTAATTTGGCATGTAATATTTCATACGCACTCTCGCTATCAATTTCTTCTTTGTATTTGGCCACCAGCTTAGATTTTGAATTGATAGCATTGATTTCATCCTCAGTGAGGATATCCATCCTGCTCCTGGGTGAACAAAGCATGCCATGAACAAGCGGAGTAGGAATGCCTTTTTCATTCAGCATCGTAACAAGCGCCTCCCCTATTCCCAACTGCGTAATGAGGTCTTCAGTTTTATAAAACTCAGTTTCGGGGTAGTTTTCTGCTGTTTGCTTGATTACTTTTCGGTCGGCGGCAGTAAATGCCCTTAAGGCATGCTGTACTTTTAAACCAAGTTGACCAAGTACCGAAGCGGGTACATCCATTGGGTTTTGAGTACAAAAAAATATACCAATCCCTTTAGAACGGATGAGCTTGATAATGGTTTCAATCTGTTGAACCAAATCATTGCTTGCTTCCTGGAAGATGAGATGTGCTTCATCAATAAACATCACCAGTTTTGGCTTATCGAGGTCGCCTTCTTCTGGGGCACTGGCATAGAGTTCGGCCAGCATTTGTAACATGAAAGTGGAAAAAAGTTTGGGCTTGTCCTGGATATCGGCCACCCGAAGGATATTGATGATACCCCTGCCATCATCGCTGATGCGCATAAGGTCATCTACTTCAAAACTTTTTTCACCAAAAAAGATATCGGCGCCCTGTTGCTGCAATTCTATCACTTTACGAAGGATGGTACCGGTAGATGTGGTTGAAATTTTTCCATACTCTTTTTCAATCGCTTCTTTTCCCTCATCGCCGATATACTGCAGCACTTTGATAAAATCTTTCAAATCAAGCAAAGGCAATTGTTGATCGTCGCAGTATTTAAAAATCAAAGCTACCACACCGCCCTGCGTATCATTTAACCCGAGAATTTTACTCAGCAAAACGGGGCCAAACTCACTCACGGTAGCCCTCAAACGCACGCCGTTGTTGCCTGTGAGAGAAAGTAATTCGGCAGGAAAAGCTGCCGGTTTATAGGCCAGTTGAAGTTTCTGGTACCGGTCGTTTACTTTTTCGTTGGCCGTTCCTTGTGCTGCAATACCACTGAGGTCGCCCTTAATATCCATGAGCAACACCGGCACACTGGCATCGCTCAGGCATTCGCTGATCATTTGCAATGTTTTCGTTTTACCCGTTCCTGTTGCACCCGCAATCAGCCCGTGGCGGTTCATGGTTTTCAAGGGTAAAAAAATGCCCGCTTCGGGTACCACTTCCCCATCAAGAACAGCCGCGCCAATCTGTACAGATTCACCCTTGAATGTATAGCCGCTCCTGATTTTTTCGATAAATAGGTTTTTATCTGCCATAGAAAAAAATTGAAGCGAAAGGTACAACCTTAAACGCTATTCTGTTACAGGTTCTGTAATTTTGTACCCATGAAAAACTTTCTGCTCCCAATTTTTGCACTCGCCCTGTTGATGGGTGCAGCTGCATTTCATCCGGGCAGCAATGCCGATGAAATCAACAGCCGTGTGGCATTGGGCAAAAAGCTATTCAATGAAAAAATATTGTCGAAAGATTCTTCGGTAAGTTGTGGCAGTTGCCATCAGGCATCGCATGCATTTGCAGATACGGCTGCCGTTAGCATCGGTATTTTTGGCAAAGCAGGTTCCCGCAATGCGCCTTCTGTTTTGAACATGAAAAACAGGCCTTATTATTTCTGGGACGGTAGGGCTGCCTCTCTCGAAGAACAGGCATTGATGCCCATACAAAACCCCGATGAAATGGGTTTGCCAATTGAAGAAGCGGTGCAAAGGCTCAACAAATCCCCTCTATACAAAGGGCTTTTCAAAAAAATTTTCAGGCAAAACCCAACTGCCAAAAACCTGGCAGCAGCATTTGCGGCTTATGAAAATACACTCGAAACTGTAAACAGTAAATTTGATGACTGGAGCAATAATATCCGCAAACTTTCGCCGGCTGAGGAACGTGGAAGGCAGGTATTCCTGAGTGAAAAAGCAAAATGTTTTGATTGCCATTTTCAGGAAGATTTTACGGATGATGATTTTAAAAACATTGGCTTATTTAATGGAAAAAAACTAAACGACAGTGGCCGTTACCTCATTACAAGAGATATCAAGGACTTGGGGAAATTTAAAACGCCCGGCTTGCGCAATGTAGCCGTTACAGCGCCTTACATGCACAACGGCATGTTTGCAACCCTCGAAGAAGTAATTGAGTATTATGACAATCCCGGCAGGTTTGTGAATAGCCCTGTGAATATCGATGATGCATTGAAGCAGCCACTCCAGCTTACAGAGAAAGAAAAAAAGGACCTGGTACTTTTCCTCAAAACCCTTACCGATAAGAAATACCTGCCCCGAACCAAATAACAATCCGGCAGCCACTCCTCTACCACTTAAAAAACGGACGGTGCTTTAACAAAAAATTAGGCACTATATTCGCTAATCAAGAAATGAATTAATTTTATTTGTAATCAATTAAACGATTAACCATGGAAGGAGCTAAACCAAAAATTTTACTTTGCGAAGATGATACGAATCTTGGGATGGTATTAAAGAATTACCTCGAGCTCAATGATTACGATGTAACCCTGGAAAGAGATGGCCGGTTGGGCCTGGCAGCTTTTCAGCGTGAGAAATTCGATATCTGCCTGCTGGACGTAATGATGCCTAATATGGATGGCTTCACTGTGGCAGAAGAAATCAGGGATATCAATCCCGATGTACCCCTGTTTTTCCTGAGTGCAAAAACAATGAAAGACGACATCATCCAGGGATATAAACTGGGTGCAGATGATTACATTACCAAGCCATTCGACAGTGAAGTGTTGTTACACAAGATCAAAGCCATTCTTAAGAGGAATGAAGAGATACACCGCGAAGAAGTGAATGCCGAATTTGACCTGGGCAAGTACCATTTCAACCCACGCCTTCGTGAGTTGGCTGTTAACGGCAAGGTACAAACGCTTTCTCCCAAAGAAAATGAATTGCTGAAAATGCTGGCTGAATACAAGAATGACCTGCTGCCAAGAGAAGCCGCATTGAAGAAAATCTGGGGAAGCGATACTTATTTCAATGGCCGTAGTATGGATGTGTACATTGCTAAGTTGCGCAAATACCTCAAAGAAGATTCAAAACTCGAGATCGTGAACATTCACGGAAACGGGTTCAGGCTGGTAGTGACAGAATAATCTGTTCAACCCCCGAATAAATTGGATGATGTGCCGCCTTTGTGCGGCACTTTTCCTATGTGCAGGTATGCTTTCTCGGTAGCTTCCCTTCCCCTGGGCGTACGCATGATAAAACCCTCCTGTATGAGAAAGGGTTCATACACTTCCTCCAGCGTACCTGTTTCTTCACCTACAGCAGTAGCAATGGTAGTGATCCCTACAGGCCCCCCTTTGAATTTATCGATGATGGTACTCAATATGCGGTTGTCCATTTCATCCAATCCATGCTCATCAACATTCAGGGCCCGAAGGGAATGCTTGGTAATTTCCATATCAATGACGCCGTTCCCTAATACCTGTGCAAAATCACGCACCCTCCTCAGCAACCCGTTGGCAATCCTTGGGGTGCCCCTGCTGCGGCCAGCAATTTCTGCGGCGGCATCGGCATTGATTTTTGTGTGGAGGATTTTTGCGCTACGCATCAGGATGCGTTGGAGCGTATCAGCATGGTAATACTCCAGCCTTGATTTGATCCCGAAACGCGACAACAACGGTGCTGTGAGCAAACCGCTGCGTGTAGTGGCGCCTATGAGGGTGAATGGGTTGAGGGTGAGTTGCACACTTCTGGCATTGGGGCCGCTGTCGATCATAATATCGATGCGGTAATCTTCCATGGCAGCATACAGGTATTCCTCCACCACGGTACTCAGCCGGTGGATCTCATCTATAAACAAAACATCATTGGGTTCGAGATTGGTAAGCAAACCCGCCAGGTCGCCTGGCTTTTCAATCACGGGGCCAGAGGTTTCTTTGATGTTCACCCCCATTTCATTGGCAACGATCCTCGAAAGGGTGGTCTTTCCCAATCCGGGCGGGCCATGAAAAAGGATATGATCGAGCGCTTCTCCCCTGAGTTTTGAAGCCTTGATAAACACACTGATGTTCTCAATGATCTGGCCCTGGCCGCTGAATTCATTGATATAGCCTGGCCGGATATTGTTCTCAAACTCCTTGTCTGCCGCCTGTAAAGACTCCTTGTTGCTGTTTAAATTGGGATTTGCCATAAGAACCGCTCCTGTTTTGTAAAGCTAAGATTAATCAATTAATCGGCTGCATTATCCAAACAATATCCGCAGGATGGCAATGGCTATGGTTTATTAATAGCTTTCATATATCCCAAAACCGGTATCTTACGATGTGTGCAATAACCCTTTACAACGTCATTTAGCCATTAATCAAATGATTGGGTAAATTGCCTGTAAACGGAACTAGTTTTACAAGGTATATGCTCAAAAAGATATCGAGATATTGGTGGTGCCAGATAATCGGGTGGTCTACAAATATTGCTATCAGCAGTTTTTTTGTATCCACTTTCGGGCAACCCGATGCTGCCTATTATAAAAGCCTGTTGCTTACCTGTGTATTGGGTTTGTTCATTACGCATATCATGCGGTTGAACATTTTCTATTTTAAGATCCTCGAAAAACCCATCAAGAGCCAGATCCTCTCTTTTATTATACTCACGCTGGTATTCTCCGTGATCTTCGGTATTATTTCAGAATCGGTGGATTACCTTATTGGTTACAACCCCGAAAGGTTGCAAAAATTCAGCAGGCCCGAACGGCTTTTCCTCAGTAGTTTCAATGCGCTCTGGCTCATCCTGATCTGGAACCTGATTTACTATATCTACCATTATGTTGAAAGCAACCGGCGGCAGCAGATGGATACTTTCAGGCTCGAAGCAATGGTAAAATCACTTGAATTAAAAACGATCAAATCGCATATCAACCCCCATTTCATATTTAACTCGCTCAATAGCATCAGGGCATTGGTAGACGAAAACCCGCAACGTGCAAGAACTGCCATCACAGAACTCAGCAACATACTCAGGAGCAGTATGCAGGCCGAAAAAATGGAAACGGTTCCGCTCAAACAGGAACTCGACATTGTAAAAGATTACCTGGCTTTGGAACACATGCGGTTTGAGGAACGGCTTAAAATAGAATTGGATATAGATGAAGACACCCTGCAACAACCCATCCCACCCATGATGCTGCAAACGCTGGTGGAAAATGCCATTAAACATGGCATCAGCAAACAGATCAATGGCGGATTGGTGAAGATCATTTCCGACTTTAAGCATAACCACCACGAACTGATCGTTCAAAATTCGGGTAGGCTCAACGGTTACCAGTCGGGGCAGGAAGACGGTTTTGGCATAAAAAGCACACAGGACCGGCTGAACCTGTTGTACCAGGGAAAAGCAAATTTTGATATACATGATATGCCCGGTGTGAATATGGTAGAATGCCGCATCATCATGCCGGTAGCCATTATTCTATAGACCGATCATTTTATCACTACATAAAATTTTTAGTTACATGCACAAAGCACTGATTATTGATGACGAAAGGCTCGCCAGAAATGAGTTGAAAAAATTATTGCAGGAGTTTCCCGAAGTAGAAGTGATTGGCGAAGCTGCCAATGCAACTGAAGGCATTGAAAAAATTGAAGAACTTTCTCCCGACCTTATTTTCCTGGACATACAAATGCCCGGGAAAACCGGTTTTGATATGCTGGTAGAGCTGGAGAAAGCACCGCATGTGATCTTCACTACAGCATATGATGAATTTGCCCTGAAAGCATTTGAGGTAAATGCACTCGATTACCTGATGAAGCCGGTTGAACCCAAAAGGCTGGCCGATGCATTGCACAAATTGCAACAGGCCGAAGAGAAAGAAATGGCAGCACTGGCCAATGCCCACCGGAGTTTACTTACCGAGAACGACCAGGTTTTTGTGAAAGATGGCGAACGTTGCTGGTTCGTGAAATTATCGGAAGTGCGTTTATTCGAAAGCGTGGGTAACTATGCCAAAGTATATTTTGCAGGCAACAAACCCCTCATCCTTAAATCGCTGAATGCACTCGAAGACAGGCTCGATGAAAAAACTTTTTTTCGTGCCAACAGGAAACACATTGTAAACCTGCGGATGATAGACAAGGTAGAGCCTTATTTCAACGGCGGCTTGCTGCTCGACCTCAAGGGAGGTGAAAAAATTGAAGTCAGCCGCAGGCAGGCTGTTAAGTTCAAAGAAATGATGAGCCTGTAACGAAAATGCATAAACGCAAAAAATATACCGCCGGATTATTCCTGCTCGCCCTGTTTACTTCTGTTGCGGCAATAGCCCAGAAAAACATCCGCGAAAAAGATGCACAGCTACTGGTTAGTAAGCTGGCATCGGATGAGATGCAGGGCCGTAAAGTATATTCACCGGGAATAGAAAAAGCAGCCGATTTTATAGCGGCCGAATTCGGCAAAGCAAAATTGCAGCCCTTCCCCGACCTTACCGGATACCGGCAATCTTTCAGCGTCATCAAATCAAAACAAACATTTGCAGAAGGCTTGATAAATGACAGTGTGGTAAATGAAGCTAAGATCATTGCCTTTACATCCAAAGAAATACTGGAGGCAGACCATCGCAGCGGTTACCAGGTTGTTTCCATCGACAGCGCCGACAACCTCATCAAAGAAGCCAGGGAACTGCTGGCATCCAAACGCAATTACCTTGTTTTGGTGAATGAGGCGCATACAAAAAATTTCACCCGGCTCAACAGGCTCAAAAGGGAACAATTTAAAAAGAACAACCACTTCATTTTCCTGCTGGGCAATACCCGGCCAACCACATTCAGGTTTCGTATCACCCATGAAATTGCTGAGGACACCCTTTCCAATATAGCCGGCATGTTACTGGGAAAATCAAAACCCGAAGAATTTGTAATATTCTCGGCCCATTACGATCACCTTGGCATTGGAAAACCAAATGAAGCCATGGATTCTGTTTTCAACGGCGCCAATGATGATGCTTCAGGTACTGCTGCCGTGATCATGCTGGCCAAATATTTCAGTGAGCAAAACAACAATGAGCGCAGCATTATTTTTGTAGCATTCACTGCAGAAGAAAGCGGCGGTTTTGGCAGCACTTATTTCAGTACACAAATCAATCCCGATAAAGTTGCAGCCATGTTCAATATAGAAATGATTGGCACCGAAAGCAAGTGGGGCACCAACAGCGCATACATTACCGGTTACGAAAAATCTGATTTCGGGAAAATTTTGCAACAAAACCTTCAGGGCAGCGATTTTCATTTTGAACCAGACCCCTATCCGCAGCAAAAATTATTCTACCGATCAGACAATGCTACACTGGCAGCATTGGGCGTGCCGGCTCATACCATCAGTACCTCTAAAATGGATGCCGAGCCACATTACCATACCGTAGAAGATGAAATAACTACCCTTGATTTCAAAAATATGGCCGCTATTATAAAAGCCATTGCACGCAGCAGCCAGTCTATCATCAAAGGAACAGACAGTCCTACAAGGGTTGAACAGGAATAAATCTATCGGAAAAATCAGGAGCCTGCCGTTACCGCCACACTGTGTACTGCAGCGGATATTTCTTTGATCAGTGAAGCATCTTTTTCAATGGCATTACCCACTACGATCACATCGGCGCCAGCTTTACAGTTAAGGTATGCTTTCTCTGCATGGGTTATACCACCACCAACAATCAGCGGCACATCAATACAGGAAGCCACTTTTTCTATCATTGATTCGGAGATAGGCCTGCGTGCCCCGCTGCCGGCATCCATGTAAATCAGTTTCATGCCCAGCATTTCCCCTGCCATTGCTGTACACATGGCAATTTCATTTTTATCAGAAGGCAAAGGGCTTGCATTGCTGATATAAGAAACCGTTGTTGGCGCACCACCATCAATCACCATATAACCGGTGGGCATGATCTCTAAGCCGCTTTGTTTTACAACGGGGGCCGATACCACATGCTGGCCGATGAGCAACTCGGGGTTACGGCCACTGATCAGTGAGAGGTAAAGGAGTGCATCGGCATACTTACTCACCTGTGAAGGGCTGCCGGGAAAAAGTATTACAGGTATATCACAATTATTTTTAATCAATTGCACGCAATCATCCAGGTAGTTAGAAATCACCAGGCTGCCACCAACGAGAAAATAATCTACTGTGGCTTCTGTGGCCAGTGCAATGAGCTGGTCCATACTGTTATCATTCACCTTATCAGGGTCAACCAGCACGGCAAAAGATTTCTTCTGCTGCTTTTTGCGCTCAGTAAGTGAATGATAGATCCCTTTCAGCATAGCCATAATCCGTTTGTGCAAAAATGTGCAATTTTTCGTTCTTACCGAAATATTAACCTTACCAATAGGTGTAAGCGCAGCAAAATCCGTGCTTTTATTGGTAATTTTGAGCAGATGCCCGATATATCTACGGAAATAAAGTTCAAAACGGCCCGCAGCGGCGGAAAAGGTGGCCAAAACGTTAACAAGGTAGAAACCATGGTAGAAGGGTATTGGCATGTAGAAAACTCTGCCCTTGTATCGGCAGAAGAAAAAAAAAGGCTGATAGAAAAACTCCAAAGCAGGATCAATACCAGCGGTTTTTTACTGGTTAAAAGCCAGGAGGAAAGAACGCAACTGGCCAACAAAGAACTGGTCATAAACAAAATAAATGCACTCGTTAAAAAAGCATTGACCGTACCCAAAAAAAGGAAGCCAACCAAACCGGGAAAAGAAGCCAAGGAAAAAAGGCTCGACATGAAAAAAAAGACCGGTGAAAAAAAGCAATCGAGGCAAAAAATAACCCGCCATGATTAAGCAGTACCCATACCAGTTAGTGCTGGCTTTGATGTGCTTGTGCTTTTTTTGCATGAACTTCAATGCGGGTGCACAGGGAAGGCTGCGCATCCTATTTACACATACTGCCGGCGGCCAGCAGATCCAATTAAGGGATAGCACATATACCAATGCCTTTGGGGAGCAATATGTAATCAATAAATTAAAGTACTATACCGGCAGGTTTTATCTGCCATCGGGCAACAATGGGCCATTGTATTTTGGCGATCCGTATTTCCTTGTGAATGCTGCGAATGAGGGCAATGTAATGGAAGTAAAAGTACCCGAAGGAAAATACCCCTACCTGGGTTTTATGCTGGGAGTGGATAGCATTGATAACTGCAGTGGCGCACAGGATGGCGCATTGGATCCTATGAATGATATGTTCTGGACCTGGAACAGCGGGTATGTTTTTTTTAAACTCGAAGGGTTTTCAGATACTTCCAGGGCCGACCTCCATAGAATAGAACACCATATCGGCGGATATAAAGCCGGCAATAATGCCACTGCGGCCATCAGGCTGCAAGCGCCGGATTTTCCCAATGGATTCATCAATATAGAACCTGGCACCAACACCTGTACAGTTGTAGTGATAGAAGTAAACCTCGACCGTTACTGGAAATCAAACGAGGAAATCCGCATCCATGAAATGGCTGTTTGCATGTCGCCGGGAGCTTTTGCCATGAAGGCAGCCGCCAATTTCCCTGCCATGTTCTCTATCAAAGAAATTTATTCAGTGCCGTGAAACCGAGGATAGCCATTACCGTTATGACACTCATTGTACTGGTGGCGTTGCTATCGGGGGCTGTTTCCAACGATGGATGGGGCCCATACAAACCCGACCCAATTACATTCCCAGTACCGGAAGGATGGCCCCAACCAGCCCCGGGTGTTTTTGCCAAAAACAAGCTTACAGAACAAGGGTTTCAATTGGGTAAGAAATTGTTTTATGATGGCAGGCTGAGTAAAGACGGGGAAATCAGTTGCGCCAGTTGCCACCAGCATTTTGCCGCATTTGCCAATTATGATCATGACCTCAGCCATGGTGTAAAAGACCAGTTCAGCACAAGAAACTCACCGGCATTGATGAATGTAGCTTGGATGAAAGAACTTCACTGGGATGGCGGTATCAATCATATAGAAGTACAGCCACTCGCCCCCATCACGGCGAAAAATGAAATGGGCGAAACTATTGATAGCATCATTTTCAAACTCAAACAGGATACAGCTTACAGGAGAATGTTCAAGGCGGCTTTTGGCGATCCGGCCATTACCAGCCAGCGCATGCTGAAAGCACTGGCCCAATTCACCGGGTTGCTGGTTTCATCCAACAGCAAATATGATAAAGTACAAAGGGGGGAAGCCAGTTTCAGGGACTATGAAATGAGGGGCTATCAATTGTACAAAACACATTGCGCCTCCTGCCATCCCGAGCCGTTGTTTACCGATCACAGTTTTCGCAACAACGGGCTTTCTTTAAACCGGTTTAAAGATGTCGGCCGGCAAACCATCACAAACCTGAGCAGCGATTCCCTGAAATTTAAAGTGCCGAGTTTACGCAACGTGCAACTCACTTTTCCATATATGCACGACGGACGGGTTTTTTCCCTGTACCAGGTGATTGATCATTACCGGAGCGGAATAGATACCTCGCAGGCAACACTCGATCCGCTCTTAAAAAGCCGGATCCCTCTCAGTAACAAAGAAAGAAATGAACTTGTTTTCTTCCTGTATACCCTTACCGATAGCAGTTTTATAAAAAACCCCAGGTTTGCACCTGAGGTTAAGGCCGTTGTAAAGAACCCACACCACGGAGTGAACGGTTTATGATTTTCGTTTAGCCTTCAGCGTTTCCAATACCTGCTTTTGCACTTCAATTTCCGATTTCAGTGAACCCTGGTCTTTGATATTATCCTCGATCTGTGATTCAATTTTCTTCTTTTTCTTCTGCAGGTCTTCAGCCTCTTCCTGCAGGTCATTCATTTTCTTTTCATTTTTCTTTACCACATCCTGCTGGTTGTTGATTTGCTCTTCCAGTTCATATACAGCCACCCAATTGCGGAAATTATCCATGTAGTTTTTCGCCTTATCCAATGCGGCAGCATCAGATTCGGTGTTCAGGAAATTATCAAAATCCTTTGAGATCATCAGCGTTACCAACGACTGCTCTTTTTCCTTCCGGCTTTTGCGCTCTACCTGAAAATACAAATCATAGGGGGTGTCGCCCAATGCTGCCAGTTTCACCGCCTTAAAAACCAGGAAGCCCTTGGTTTCTTTTCCCTTGTATCCCAGCTTTTGCATGCTGTCTTCGATGGCAGTAAGAATAATTTTCTCCGGGAAAGGCACTTCCGTAATCACGGCATCGCGGTTAACTTTCTGGTATTCTACACTGCCCAAACGCGACTGAGAAAATGCAGTTGCCATTAAACCAGTCATGATCATTGTAAGCCATATTTTTTTCATAGTGTGTATTTTATTGTAAAGATAGTTTTTGTAGATAAAAGACAGCCGCTAAAATTGAAATTAACCCAGTAAATTACACGCCAAATAACAGGTATTGAGCGGGATAAAAAAATTAGCCGGACAAACATTATGGTATGGTGTGCCCACCATCGCCAGCAGGTTCCTCGGATACCTGATGAATATGGCGCTCCCATTTTTTGTTACACTTCCGGGTAACACCGCCGACCTCGTGCAAGTGTATACACTGATCCCCTTTTTGAATGTGTTGTATTCCTATGGTATGGAGACGGCCTATTTTAGGTTTTCTCAAACACACGACCGACAAAAACTATACAGCACTTTATCTGTTTCGCTTTTTATCAGCACGGTGCTGTTTAGTGCGGTGTTGTGGCTTTGCAGGGATTCGCTCACCCAGGCTGCCGACCTCAGCAAGCATCCAGAATATATTTTATGGATGATTGGCATTATCGCAGTAGACAATTTAAATACCCTTCCGTTTGCAAAGCTGCGCCAGGAGAACCGGCCAAAAATGTATGCATTTGCCAGGGTAGCCGGGATTGTGATCAACCTCACTGTGGTGATCCTGTTCATTGGCATCATCCCTTCTGTTTTGAAAGACAACCCCAACAGTTTTCTGAAACAGTTTTACAATCCAACAATTGGTTTGGGGTACTACCTCATCGGGAATTTATGCGGAAGCCTGTTTACGTTATTGTTGCTCAGCCGCGAAATCAGGCAAATAAGGTTTCAATTCGACGGTACGCTTTGGAAAGAAGTGATGCGGTACAGTGCCCCGTTGATCATTGTTGGCCTGGGAGGAATGGTGAATGATGTGTTAAGCAGGCTGATCTACCGGCATGCTGTTGACCTGCCAGCACAACAGGCCGATCATGAACTGGGGATTTTTGCCAATATATTCAGATTGGCATTGCTCATCACCATTATGATTCAGGCTTTCAGGATGGCTGCCGAACCATTCTTCTTCAACCAGAGCAAACAGGAAAATGCACAAAGGACCTACGCAAGGGTGATGAAATTTTTTGTGATTGCCTGTTGTTTCATGTTCCTGTTTATTGGGTTGTTCCTCGACATATTTAAATGGATTTTTGTGCACTGGGCCAATCCCAAATGGGCAGAAGGGCTCGAAATTGTTCCCCTGCTGGCGTTGGGAAATATTTTCCTGGGCATTTATTATAACCTCAGTGTTTGGTATAAGCTTACCAATAAAAATAACTACGGGGCTATTATTACCATTGCCGGCGCTGTGATCACGATCGTTCTCAACCTGTTGCTCATTCCCAGGCTGCACTACACAGGCGCTGCACTGGCCACTTTCTTTTGCTATTTGTTTATGATGATCAGCAGTTATAAGCTCGGGCAAAAGCATTATCCCGTTCCTTACGCAGTTAAGAAGCTAACTGCTTATGTGGTACTTGTGGTACTGATTTACCTGGTACACCTTGGAATGGTTTCTTTCCTGCCCGATAGTTTACTATTCTCTATTGCAACCGGGTTGTTGTTGTTTGGTTTCTTCACTTGGTTTGTGAGTAAAATTGAAGCGAAGGAATTGGCGAAGATGCCCGTTATTGGCAGGTATTTTGAAAAAAACAAGTAGCCCCATGCGTACGTTTTTTCAATGGTTGCTAACAAAGCCGGTGATCTGGATCAACGACCGTTTATCGGGCGCACCCAAACGGGAAACAGTTTTCAAATCCCTGAGTGATTTGTACCTGAAGAGTTTTCAAAAGAAAAACAACGCCCTTAAAGTTATCCCCCTTAACCCTTCCGAAGGGAAATTCATTGTATTCAGCGACCAGCACAAGGGCAATCATTCCTGGGCCGATGACTTCAATGCATCTAAAAAGAATTACATCGCAGCGCTGGCTCATTATAACAGCAACGAGTATACGTTCATTAACATGGGCGACAGTGAAGAACTATGGAAGTTCCCTTGTCATGAAATCATTGCAGCACATGCCGATGCTTTTGCAGCAGAAGCGGCTTTTCAGCCCGACCGGATGCTAAAGACATTTGGCAACCATGACATTACCTGGAAGAACAGCATAGACGTATCCCTTCAATTGAAAAAAGTTTTCAATGTCCCGTTTCAGGTATATGAAGGCGTTGTATTGAGGTGCAGGTGCGATGCATACCCATTCGACATATTTCTTACCCATGGCCACCAGGGCGACCTGATGAGCGACAACAACGCTTTCAGCACCTGGGTAGTGGCTCATATCTGGATGCCCTTGCAACGGTACCTGCGCATCAACCCCAATACGCCCCGCAATGATTATGGGTTGCGCAATGAGCACAATAAGATCATGTACGAATGGAGCAGTTTACAGGAAAATTTATTGCTGGTGACCGGCCATACGCACCAACCTGTTTTTGCATCGGGCAGGTATTTCGACCATCCCTCAAATAATATTCCCGGCAACCAGCCCAAGGAAAAAATGAAACCGGGTTATTTCAATACCGGTTGCTGCTGTTTCAATGATGGCGATATCACGGGCATTGAAATCAGCGAAGGCATGATTAGGCTGGTGAAATGGTATGATGATGAAAAAGGGTCGCAAAGAAAAGTGCTGGAAGAAATTGAATTTTCAACCCTTATCAATGATCTTGAAAAGACGGGAAGTACGCATTGATCAGGAAAATAATTTCTTAACAGGTATAACACAGTAGTGCTGTTCTTATATGCGATCTTCTTCACTTTAAATCGAGGGAGCCCTGGCTAACCGATTTTTTACAATCCTTCGTATCTCCCCAGGTACAATCGCTACAGTAAAATTCAACCTGCCCATCGGCATCAAGGTAACGCTTCGGGTCACAACCTCTTCTGCAACCCGAGCAGGTAACACTAGACCCCCCTTCGAGTGTGGGCCTCAAAAGGTAAAAATTCCCTTTTTCCTCGCGTAGCAACTGAACCATCTTAATACTGGCATCGCTATTAGTAAATTTTATGCAGTAATACTTTTCATTTGTTTTCTCAACAACATCTTCAAGAATAATTACCGAATTCAGGATTCCGACGATTTGCTGCTTTTTTAAAATTTTATTTGCTACGCTTAATAAGGAATCTTTAGACACAGTGATTTCAATCGCTCCTGAATGATTCGTACCAATGATGGAATGTTGTGATTTGCATTTCAATGCCGAAAATGGCAACAATAACATGGTGAAAATAAATAGTTTCATAGAAAATTTTTAATTGTACAATCTTACCTCCAGGATTAGGCGCTGTGTCAGAAATTTCCGCCGGGTATATTGATGAACAACTCATTTTACCCAGCCTGTCACCTGGCTAAAATAATCTATGGCCCAACAAATACCGCAATAAAAGTAGCCATTGTAAAATAGTTGGTTACGGTGAAATCCTACAAAATTTACGTGTTTTTTCTGGTAGAATATGCTGGCAATTATATACGCATAAAGTACATTGAAATCCTGCAAGCCCTCGCTACGCTCCGGGCTTATGCTTGATCAGTTGTGCACATTATGGCAATTCTTCCAATTAGAAATGGCCGTCCTTCTTTGAGATATATGAATAAAAAATTGAAAGCAGGCTTGAGGAAGCCTGTATGGCAAATAGAAAAATGACTTATAATGAAAACAATAGGCTTCAGAAATATCTGAAAAACATTTAGAACTTTATCCTGTACTCCAGGTTCGCAACAAACCCCCTGGTTAATCCGTCGGGCCTGGTATCCCTCACAACCAATGGGGCCCCGGCATTGAACTGTAGTGCATTTTTGTTATCAATCATGTAATCAAAATATATATTCCCGTTGAGTGTTAGTCCGGCTGAGCCTTTTATTTCCCTTTCCATGTTAAAGATATCCGTATATCTATCATTGCGTATATGATAAATAGGTAAAAGCCCGGGGGTACAAGTGAGTTTCTTATTCAATGCAATGGGGTAAGATATCCTGCAGAGGAGGTCGCCGCTGCGTTTAAACTGATTGGTCGTTTGAAACGAGCGCAGCTTAGATCCTACAGGATAGTTTTCGGCAAAAAAACGGTTACTGTTTTGCGTTAGTGGCTGCTGCAAAGCCAATACAAGTTGTAGTTTTTTCATTTCATAACCCATTCCGAGAATCAGGTCGAATGTGCCAAGGCTGGCCTGGTAGTCCATCGGAAGTGCCAGCCCGTTCTTTTTGGCATTCCCGTTGCTGAATGGGATCTTGGTTCCCAAAATCAATTTCACCCGTTTGTTTAATTGGTAATTCGCATTTAAAAATGCATCAGACAGGCCGAAAATGGAAATACTATTGCCGCTTTGCGACAAAGCAGTCAGTTTAACATCCATTCCAAACTTATCATTAAACGTACGGTTGTATTCGATATAATTACCAAAAACTGAAATTGAATTGTCTGCACTACCGTATGAAACGCCTACTTTAATCTGATTTTTTGAACCTGCTGTACCCTTTTCCAAGGAAGGCTTGATGCTATTGATGGTACAAAAGCCTGCATCACTGCAACCCTGTGCATTTACCCGATCACCGATTACCATGAAAAAGACTACCAGGAAGAAAATTTTTACCTTGTTCATTTGTTGCAGATTTAGATTAGGAAGACATTGATACCATGCCTTAGTTGGTATATTCGTACAAAACAACAAAAAGGTTTATTTGTTTGCTCAGAATTTTTTAAAAAAGCGGGCATTGATGAAACGTTATTCGTTCATCTTAGTTCAAAACGAACCAGGCAGACATGTTATATATAAAAATCCTTGCGGACAATCTTATTGTGAATATTAGCTTAAGCCTACCAGAATCTTGTAAAACAACCCTCATTCAAAAATTGGTACTAAAAGCTGACAAATTTTTCAACAGATAGTTCAATTATAACAATACATACAAAACCCTTAATTCAATAGTTTTAAGTAAGCCTTTACTTTCCTAATATTCACTATGTTCGAATTGTCATTATTAGTATGATAATGCCTTCCGTTTTTTATGTAGCTTATCCCATTCATTACATTAAGTGCCTGAAAATCATAGATTGGATAGTCTGATGAACGGTCGAAAAGGTATACTGAGCTGCCAATATGTAAAAAACTACTATCTGTTTTATCAAAAAAATGAGTGGTATTTGAAATTCCATTGAAATCCTCTGCATGTAAGCCGCCTGCGATTACATAAACATATTTATATGTACTCGTATCCGGATAAGCAAGGTCGATAGAAACGTTAAATGGCACTATTTCAAATGCACCCGAATACGATTTGGTAAATAGCTTGCGATACTGTTTAATTTTGTACGCCTCAACGTCACGAACTTTTACAAGAAGCACTTTTCCTGGGTACTTTAAATCTTTTGGGTACAATTTTACCGAGGGTGAATCGGATGGTGCCTGGCAATAACCAATTACTGCATTCGCCATTAAATATATAGATAGTAAAGTATGAATAATATGCTTTGCCATACACATGAAATTACTGCATCTGCTTTAGAAAAAACATGATCACAGATAAGTTTACTTCCGAATTTGTCCAATGGCCTACCTTGTCAAAAGTTGTAAAAGAAGCCCGAATATTGTTCATCGCATACAGTTTTTGAAATTCGAGGTACCTTTCCTGTACACTTTTCCCAACTTGTTCATTGAGGATATTTCTTTCGCTGTCACTATACGCATCATCAAACTGTACTGCATCATTGTCATCCAGTTTTCCCATATAAATATATTGTGGGATTTTACGATAAGCCTCCATATCAAATACTTTTCCAAACATATCAGGGAAATCAGCCGTTCCAAGGGGATAATCAATCCTAATGGTATTTATGCTATTGTGCGGAAGCATCAGCGACCCATTAAAACCACCGATGGCAAGGGCTTTTATCTTTTCTGGATGAATAAAAGAAAAACGATTGGTGAAAGTGGCAGATGCAGAAAATCCATTCATGAAAAATTTATCCTCAACTGGTATTTTCATTTCCAGGAGCCGTTCTTTGGCATCTTTAATCATCGACAGCAATTGAAGGTCGAGCCTTTTTAAACCGGGCTCCTGTTGCAACATGACATCCCTGTCTAATGCATGCGTATACATAAGTGGCTGTGATGCAGGCCTGGGAAAAACCGGCACCAGCAATGGGATCTTTAATTCAATAGAAATATTATTACCCACCGAACTCACAGATGCAAGGTCTACGGCATATTTCCTGTGTACTTCCATACTATCTGTAATTTTTCCGGTATTGTTGGGCTCAACAAGCAATACGGTAGTACGATGCAACCTTGTACCTTTTGGAATAAATAAAATATATCCATGATGGAACCCTTTTTGGGGATGGCTATTGACATACACAATGCTGTCATTGAAAAATTTTTCCTGATCTGCCGGCTGGGCCTTTGCACAAAAATGCAAACAACAGAACAGTACTAAGCATACGATACGCATGATGATCATTTTGTAATGTGAAAATGTAATATTTGCTCCACTTAATGGATACTCATTTCAAACAATGCAACATAACTACACGTAAGAAGAGGAATACCATTAAGCTGAACCTAAAGTTAATTCGGAAGCACCTACGAAATCATCCCGCCGGGTTGAATAACCCATTTAGCTGTATGAATTGCGAAAAGATTGACATGAAA
This sequence comes from Bacteroidota bacterium, assembly GCA_052035835.1. GTDB lineage: Bacteria > Bacteroidota > Bacteroidia > Chitinophagales > Chitinophagaceae > Ferruginibacter. Next base: position 18,824 of record JBPOHG010000222.1, read on the forward strand.
GCAGCATGGGGGTATTAATTTACGTTACAATCAGGTGTAAAGGTTTGGCTAAAGAAAATCATACTATACATAGTTTAACGTGCAGTTTGGAGTACTCGCACCTCTTCATGCATTTTATTCCTGCTATTTTGATCGATATCTACGCATTCTGTATGCATAGCTATCATAATTATTCTGGTCGACCCTCTCCTAAATTATATACCTTCTTCTATGCTACCGAATGTTGTGGAGCTGCTAGCTGATCAAATACTTTATCGGTTTCATGATCCAGGTAAGATTGCACAAAATTTACATACCGGTAGAATGACTTGCTATTGGCAGCGTGGCCAGATATCTTTCTTACCACTTGTTCCTTCATCCCCAGCATGAGCATAGTAGTGATAGCGGTGCGGCGCATGGTATGGGAAGAAACAAGGTCACAGAAACGGAAAGTGTTATTAGAAGTAGTGAGAATCCCTTTTTTAACCAGTTCTACATCCTTTCCCCGCTTGCTGCATTGTTTCCCAATGAGTTGCGTCCACCCGGCACGAGCAGCAATTTCCTTCAATTGGTTATTGAAGCGGATAATAGGTATGGCAGGAAAAATAGTTTTTTTCCCTTTGCGCAGATGAGAGAATTTTTCGATGATGGCAATTGCATAGCCTGGGAGTTTAACACGAATGGAGGCGCCGGTTTTCATCGTTTTCACAGAAAGGTAAGTTCCCTGTGGTTGCCTTTCTACTGCATGTAACCCAAGTGAAAAAATATCGGAGACCCTGAGTGCAACAGTACAACCGAAAATAAAAATTTCCTTTGCCTTCCTTAGCGGCTTTGATAACTGGCTATCGAAAAATTGATCATTGATTAAAAATGACAATTGAGATGGCATTAGTGTAATGATGGGAATTTCTTCGCGGCAAACATAAAATTTTTGAAAATGGGTACCTACATGTAACCCTAATTCCCGGTTTAGATAATTAAAAAATACCCGGATTATTTTAATTATACTGCCAACGTAATTGTCGAAGCAATCCTTTTTGTCATACAGATAAGTTGTAAAGCCATTGTAAAAATTACGCCAATACTTTGACTCCTGTTGAAATAGGCGTTTATTCGTAGATTGCTGAGAAATGACCCGAAGTGGAACTGCTAAGGTACTCTCATACTCCTGCAGGTACCGGAGTGCGTACGCATAATTATCTACTGTTTGTGCTTTAATGCGGCTTCCATTGGGTTTAAGCCGACGGCCTTTATAACTATCCTGAATAAATTTCTCGAATAAAGGTACAAGCAAGTATATATTCTTTTTCATATCATTTTTTAACCAGAATTTACTGTTTTCTGTACATTTATTACATTAACTTGTACACATAAGTTCTTTGAGAAGCAGTAGTAACAAGGGATTGGAAAAAATGACTATTATCCTTTTGGGATGATTCAACCGGGGAGGAAGTATGCACAGGCAAACAGTAAGTACCGTTACAGTATAAATGGGCAGGAGAAGGAAAGTGAATTGAATGAGAATATTACGACAGCATTGTATTGGGAGTATGATAGCAGGATTGGGAGAAGGTGGAATGTGGACCCGAAGCCTATGAATGGAATAAGCCCTTATTCAGTATTTAATAATAATCCTATTCTTAATGCCGACCCTTTAGGTGATACTACAGTAAATAACGCAGGGGGAACTGGGAGCGTAGACATTGACGAATCAAAAAATTCATTAGAATTTTATCAGTCTAATACTAACTACACTATAGCAGGCACACAAACGCCTGTGCCAGTGCAACCAGGACAATTAAGATCGTTTTCTAATTCATTGGGTACTTTTAAAGCAAAATGGAATACTGATAAAGATGGGAATGCAGTTTTTTCCGGCTATTTAAATGAGAAAGGCCAAACTATAGATCAAGCAGTCGAAGCGTATAATAAAGGCAAGTGGATTTTGGATCATCGCCCTTTAGATTTGTTCATAAGCTGGGCTAAAAGCAACTATGAAGAATCGCAAACGAATCCAGTTAGTTGGGGAGTATCATTTTCTACTAATATGCTTGTTACAGGTTCGATGGCAATGATGGAGCCTGTTCCTTATAGTCAATGTTACAATCCAAGTGTTGTTACTCAAGAGGTAATGTCATCATTGGGAACCTTAACTTTTAGAAGGAATTTAGCCTTTGGTTTAGGAACAAACTTAAATAGTTTTTCAGGAGCAATGGGTTTTATGAACTATAGGCAATTTACAACAGGTGCATTTAAGCCGAACGAGATACTTACTGCAATACAAAATCCAAATAATAATCTTCATTTTAACCTTCAAAATTTTACGAGATGGAAATTTTTAAAATATAGCCATAATCCAGTAGAACCTTCGCCTGCACTAAAAAATGTGACGAATTGGGAGCTGCATACTATATATACTACTCCAGGTGCATTAAACCGAACTACATTTTATAATTTTATTAATGGAAGTTATAAAGTAGTACCTAAACCT
>JBPOHG010000029.1:0-3052 GCA_052035835.1 Bacteroidota bacterium
GTGCCCAATAGGAGAGAAAACGGCCCGGGAGGGGTATAATTTTGCTTCTTTTTCAGAAACCTGGGATGCTGCAAAAGAACCACGGCGGGGAAAAGAGAAAGTGATGAGCATACATGGACAGGTGGTATATGATACTAATGTAGGAAGTACAAAAGAGTTTGACGGGAATAAAGTTGTAGAATCTTTGCTCACAGCAGGGAAATTCAGGGGGATACATTATTAAATACGTATGAAAATTTTGATTCTTGGTTCGGAAGGGTTTATTGGAAGCAACCTCATTAAGCATTTTAATAAGGAAGGGTTTCAGGTATATGGTTGCGACCTTGTTGATAAGCCTTCGGCATTTTTTACTTATTATCAGGTTGAAAAGTCATTGCTTCAATGGAAGAATATTTTCTCACAAGGGCAGTTTGATTATTGTATCAATGCTGCAGGAAACGGGAATGTGAATTTTTCATTGGAAAATCCATTTGAAGATTTTCAATCAAATACACTTGATACGATTCAGATACTCGAGTCACTCAGGCGGTTCAATCCTGGTTGCAGGTACCTCCATATTTCAAGTGCTGCTGTTTACGGAAATCCAGTATCCCTTCCCGTTAGGGAGGACGCATTATGCAGCCCGGTGTCTCCATATGGATGGCACAAATTGATGGCAGAGCATGCATGTAAAGAATACAGCAGTATTTTTGATTTGCACGTGGCAGTAGTTAGGCCTTTTTCTATTTACGGACCGGGCCTCCGCAAACAATTGTTCTGGGACGTGTATCAAAAATTCATTCAGAACAACGGCCATGTAGAGTTGTGGGGCTCAGGTGAAGAAAGCCGTGATTTTATTTATATAGATGATGTTGTACGTAGTTTTTCTCTCATACTTTCCAATGCACCAATGAATGGGGAAACATATAATATTGCATCGGGCACAGAATATACCGTAAGGGAAGTGGTAAATAAACTGTTTGATTATGCAGGCAAAAAGCCCCTTATAACTTTCAATCAGATTGCCAGGGAAGGTAATCCGCTCAACTGGCGGGCCGACATTGCTGCAATCAGTTCCCTTGGTTTTTCTCCATCCGTACATATTGATGAAGGCATTCAGCATCTTGCCGAATGGCTGGAGGGGCAGGGGTAGCATTGTATCTGAACTTTATGCATTTAGTTTATTTTGTAGATGATAAATTAGGGGGCGTTACTTCACTCAATTATAACCTGGTAAGCCATGCCCCAGATATAGTAAAGCAAACAGTTGTTCATATCCATCAAAAGGAATGGGCAATGACAAAAGCAAATATCAGGTTTAAGGAGGCAAAAGAAATATTCTTCAATTTCAGCAGGGTACAGCATGGGTATGATACTTTGAAACAATTGCATAAAATTATTCCGGCTCATACCGATGCACTGGTGCTGAATTATGAAAATGAGATGGCAATGCTAGACCATTATCCTTCTAAGCATACGGTGTTTCAATTGGTACATGATGATTACAATGTTCGCCTTGCTAAAAAATATGGCCATGTGGTGGATGCATTTATTTGCCATAATTCAAAGGTATTCGACCGGTTACAGCAAATGTTCCCAACACGGCTAAATGATATATTTTACAAGCCTCATGGCGTAAAAATCCCTACGGATTATAGAATAATTAAAGAAGATACGAAACCACTTCGGTTGCTTTTTTTGGGTAGAATGGCGGCTCCAAAGGGAATTTTTGATTTGCCTGTAATTGATGGAATGTTGAGAGAGAAAGGTATTCATGCTAATTGGACATGTATTGGGAATGGCCCCGAATTAGATGCATTTAAACAATCCTGGAGTAAAGATGCAGAAGTGCGTTTTTACGCTCCGGCCACCAATGAAGAAGTAGTGAAAATTTGCACCCAGCAGGATGTATTTGTTCTGCCAAGCAAGTTTGAAGGTTCGCCTGTTTCGTTGCTTGAGACCATGAGTGTAGGGCTGGTTCCGGTTATAACCGGGCTTCCTGGTAGTATTCAGGAAATTGTTTCCCGGGATATTGGTTTTACAGTTGAAATGGATAACAATGCAGGATTTGCATTGGCCATCGAACAACTACACCACGACAGAAAATTGCTCAATAAATTGTCTGAAGCCTGCCGTTCCAAAGTGATAGCAACATTTAATGTAACGGAAACAGCCAGGGCGTATCATGACATTTTTTTGAACTGGCGTGATTTGTATAGGCCAAAACAAATAAAGAAGACGAGAATTGGGGCCAGGTTAGATCATCCATTTATGCCTAGAAGGGTCACCCGATTGATCAGGCGTTTTATATCCTAGTATTAATAATTGCTGTTGTAACAATTTATGATTGATACTCCCTTAGTAAGTGTTTTAATGACTACGTATAACCGGGAACGTTATCTCGGCATGGCTATAGAAAGCGTACTCAACTCTACATTTAGAGACTTTGAACTGATCATAGTAGATGATGGGTCAAAAGACCAGACTGTTGAAATTGCCAGCTCATATGCAGCAAAAGATAACCGGATCAGGTTTTATCAAAATGAAAAGAACTTAGGTGATTATCCAAACAGGAACAAAGCTGCCTCTTATGCAAAAGGGAAGTATATAAAATATGTTGATGCAGATGACATGATTTATCCTCATGGATTGGCCAGTATGCTGTATTACATGGAACAACCCATGCTTGAAACAGCAGCTATTGGGATTTTTGGGTTGAGGCAAGATGACGTACAGCCTTATCCGCTTCTCCTGAGCCCGCATGAAACGATTAAACGGCATTATGTAGACCGGATTTTTACACTCGGGGCAGCACCACTATCAACGATTATCAGAAGGGAAATTTTTGAAAAGGAAAACGGATTCAGGAATGAAAGAATGGTGGGTGATTATGAATGCTGGAGCAGGCTTGCTTTGAAATACCCCATTGCTATACTCCCGGTTAATGGATGCTGGTACAGAAAACACGATGCACAGGAAAGTAATTTTGTAGATCAGTTTATTGGGGATGCCCATAGGATCACGGCCTCTGTATTGACCGAAGCAAAAAACAAAGAATATATCAGTGATAAAG
>JBPOHG010000204.1:0-28757 GCA_052035835.1 Bacteroidota bacterium
TCATTCAGCATTTCTTTTAAAGCCATCCCTGATGAATCAGTGGATAAAAAAGGACAACCTGTTTTTCATTATGAAGTGAGTGCCGATATTACTGATATCAACGGAGAAACCAGGAGCGGCCAAACATCTGTAGCAGTTGCTTACCAAATGCTTAAACTCAACATTGATGCAGCATCTGTTATGCCAGCCGACAGTATTGGAAAAATTAGAATCAACAGCACCAATCTTAACGACCTGTTTGAGAAAGCAAACGTACAAGTCTACATTCAGCAATTGCAACAACCCAACCGGATGTTCAGGGAAAGGTTCTGGGAGCAGCCCGACAAGTTTGTGATGAGCAGAGAAGAATATTATGCAAACTTCCCTCATGACCCTTATGCCGATGAACACCAGCCTAACAATTGGTTGCCAGGAAACACCATTGCCACATTGAACGACAGCACCCGTGAAAACGGTGATATCCAGATGCCCGCCACTAAAGCAACGGCAGGCTGGATAAAAATCACTGCAATCACAAAAGACAAATATGGAGAAGAAGTAAAAGCTGAAAAAATCATCCGCCTTACCGATGCGGCAGATGGAGCAGGACAGGAACCCTTGATCATTGTAAAAAGCAAGGACCAGTTCATGCCAGGAGAAAAAATCACTTACAGAATATATACAGCTTTTTCAAAAATCAACCTGATCCATCAATTGCACAAAACACAAAACAACATTGTAACTACCTACCCTACTCCAGGCCTTCAACAACCGTACTACAATGAAATCAATGTAACTGATGCTGACCGTGGCGGCGTTAATTTAAGTTATGTTTTTGTACAACACAACCGTGTGTACAGTGGCCATGAATCGTTTGGTGTTCCCTGGACCAACAAAGCAATAGATATTTCTTTTGAAAGTTTCCGCGATAAGATATTACCAGGCAGTGAAGAAAAATGGACCATAAAAATCAAAGGAAAAGAAACAGAGAAAGTAGCTGCGGAAGCATTGATAAGTATGTATGATGCTTCGCTCGACCAGTTTAAACCACATGCATGGACATCTTTGCAATCGCTATGGCCTGTTTTAATGGAAATGAGTAGCTGGACGAAGAACAGTTTTACAGCGGTGAATTCAACTGAGTATATAAGGATCATCAATGAGCTAAAAAATCTACAGGACAAAGTTTATCCTTCTTTCAATCAAAATGGTTGGTTGAGTGGTTTGGAATACATGTTACAAGGCAGGGCGAGCGGTGTTATTGCGTTCTCAAATGCTGCACCTGCTTCAGAGCGAAAACTTGAAGAAGTAGTAGTTTCCGGAATTAAAAGAGATAGAAAAGGTTTCGCTGGCGAAGCGGCATTCAAACAGAAATCCATTGAATTTGAGATGGATGGTGTTGCAGATTCCATTTCATCCACCCCCAATGTACCTCCCAATAACGGCAACGTACAGGTGCGGAAGAACTTCAACGAAACGGCATTCTTTTTCCCGGCGCTGTACACCGGCTCCGATGGCAGCATCTCCTTTTCTTTTACCATACCAGAAGCATTAACGCAGTGGAAACTGATGACGATGGCACATAGCAGGGAACTGGCCAGCGGTTATGCCGAAAAACTGGTAGTGACACAAAAACCATTGATGGTACAGCCCAATACGCCCCGCTTCCTTCGTAACGGCGACCGCATCGAATTGTCGGCTAAAGTGGTAAACCTGGAAAACAAAGAAATGACCGGAACCCTGCAACTCGAATTATTTGATGCTACTACAGGCAAAGCAATAGACGGTTGGATGAAGAACATATTTCCCGTACAATATTTCACGGTGGCCCCTGGCCAGAGTTCGGCACTCAAATTCCCGGTAGAAGTGCCCTATACTTTCAACAGTGTGTTGGGCTACCGGTACAAAGCCATCAGCAAAGACCAGTCATTTAGCGATGGCGAAGAGGCTGCGCTCCCGGTATTGAGCAACCGCTTACTGGTAACAGAAAGCATGCCTTTGAACATGCGCAAAACGAATGATAAAACATTCAAATTTGACAAACTCCTCAAAAGCAGCAACAGTGAGACCCTCACGCACCAGTCGCTAACGGTAGAGTATACCAGCAACCCAGCCTGGTATGCCGTACAGGCATTGCCTTACCTGGCCGAATTCCCGTACGAATGTGCAGAGCAGAATTTCAATCGCTATTATGCCAATGTACTGGCATCTTTCATCAGTAATAGCCACCCCAAAATAAATGCGGTTTTTGAAAAATGGAAGTTGAAGGACACCGCTGCCCTGTTGAGTAACCTGTTGAAAAACCAGGAACTGAAATCAGTGCTGTTGCAGGAAACCCCATGGGTTCTTAATGGCAATAATGAATCGCAGCAAAAACAGAACATTGCATTGCTTTTTGATATGGTCAGGCTATCAAAAGAGAAAAAAGCTACCCTTGACAAACTAAAAGAAATGCAGGGAAGCAATGGTGGGTTTACATGGTTCAAAGGAGGGCCAGATGACAGGTACATTACGCAGTACATCATTACTGGCATCGGCCACCTCAGGAAACTTCAAGCCATTTCCCAGGAGGATTATGCCGAACTGAAGCCCATTGCCGACAAAGCCATCCCTTACCTTGATGCCAGGATCAAAGATGAGTATGATGAATTGAAAAAATACAAAGCCAATCTTAGAAATAACCAGCTTTCTTACACAGCCATACAATACCTGTACATGCGAAGTTTTTTTGCAGAGTACCCTGTGGCCAGGAATGCCCAGAAAGCTTTTTCGTATTATAAAGGGCAGGCGAAAAAGTATTGGTTAAAAAACAGCCGGTATATGCAGGGCATGATTGCACTCGCCCTATACCGTAGCGGAGATACAAAAACAGCCAATGCCATTACCGCATCACTCAAAGAAACCTCATTGAACCAGGAAGAAATGGGTATGTACTGGAAGGAATGGAGCAATGGTGGTTACTGGTGGCACCAGGCCCCTATTGAAAGCCAGGCGCTGATGATTGAAGTGTTTGCTGATATCGTAAAAGACAATGCCCTGGTAGATGACCTTAAAACCTGGTTGCTCAAACAAAAGCAAACACAGGACTGGAAAACAACCAAGGCTACAGCTGAAGCATGTTATGCGTTATTGCTGAATGGCAGCAACTGGCTTTCGGAAGAAAAAGAGGTAAGTATACAATTGGGCAATACGATCATTGAAAGCAAAGAAAAGGGTACTGAAGCCGGTACCGGGTATTTCAAAGAGGCCATTGCTGCGGATAAAGTACAACAAGGCATGGGCAATATACATGTGCAGGTGAAACCTGCCGGCATTAATAATAATGCCACTTCCTGGGGCGCTGTGTACTGGCAGTACTTTGAAGATATGGATAAGGTTACATCAGCAGCCACACCTTTATCCCTTCAAAAAAAGCTCTTCCTTGAAAAAAATACCGACCGTGGGCCCGTATTGGAAGAAATAAAAGAAGGCAGTGAATTGAAGCCGGGCGATAAAGTAAAAGTGCGCATTGAGTTACATGCCGACCGTGACATGGAATACATTCATATGAAAGACATGCGGGCAGCCTGTATGGAACCTGTAAATGTATTAAGCGGATACAAATACCAGGGCGGCCTTGGTTATTATGAGACCACCAAAGATGCGAGTACGAATTTCTTTTTTAGCTGGTTGAGAAAAGGGACTTACGTCTTCGAATATCCTTTGTTTGTAACACATAGCGGGCAATTCAACAATGGGATTACTACCATACAGTGTATGTATGCGCCAGCATTCAGCAGCCATAGCAATGGGATGTTGGTAAATGTTGGCGAGTAATGTAAACTTAGTATTGAATCAAGGGCGCCTTCACAGGTGCCCTTTTCTTTATACATACCAGTAGAAAATAATTACTTTAGCTCCCAATTTGAATAACATGGATAGTAACCAACAATACAGCATCCCACTGCCCTACCGCCGGATGGAAAACCTGCATATCGTATTCTGGTTGTTTAAAGATGTGGCCTGGTGTATGATATGGAAGCCTTTGGGTATTTTAATGATATTTCCCACACTGCTCATTTCGATCATCATTGCATGGCGTACAAGGCAGTACATGAGTGAACTTTGCCACAATATTGCAATCAGTGTTTGGATCACTGCCAATAGTTACTGGATGGTAAGTGAATTCCTGCATTTTGATGCCCTGCCGGTGTGGGGTGCTTTTACCTACAAACACCTGGCATTGATCCCTTTTACCCTGGGGTTGCTGGTGCTGGGATTCTATTACCTGTACTGGAAACCCCGGCATAAGGACGAATTAGAAACAATGTAGACAATTGGAAATCATATAGTTAATTTCTTACGTTACCGCCTTCCTTTAGAAATGGCAAAACCCCATTTGCCATTCATCACAGGTACTTTACCATTGGTGAAACTGCAAGTCCCGTTGGTATCAGATTCCATTGCACAACAAAACGGTGATCAATACCTTTACCCTATCAATTAAACGGAGCCTGGCTCCCATGTAACATGAATACCATTTTAGCTGCACAATTATTCAACTACCGCCAAAGGGTAAAGCCACCGGCCATACTTAGGAACTAGCAGCTATTCCCGAATTCTTTTTCTACTAACATAGATGCATAAGTGCAAACTGTTTCATTTAGGATGCAGTTGAATGTAGCTGTGTACGTACATGTGAGTGACACAACGATGCCGGGCTTTGCAGCATGGTAATAATTCCGTCAAAATTTTTTAATCATAAACCAAAACAACAAACTATGAACATGACAGATTTTTTTGCTTCGTACTGGTGGTTACTGGTGCTGATGCTATCACTGATTTTTTACAAATTTATCCTTCGCGTTTTTTTTGGTATGGTCATCGTTCCGGAAGATAAGATAGGGCTTGTAACCAAAAAATTCGTGCTATTTGGGCCAAACCGTGAATTGCCCGATGGCAGGATCATTGCTACAAAAGGAGAAGCTGGCTTCCAGGCACAAACGCTTGCACCAGGCTTGTACTGGGGAATGTGGCCCTGGCAATATGGGGTAGACATGGTAGCCTTTACTGTAATACCCGAGGGAAAAATAGGGCTTGTTTTATCGAATGATGGTGCCGAACTACCCACCGGCAATATACTTGGACGTAAAGTAGACTGCGACAATTTCCAGGATGCCGAAAAGTTTTTAATGAACAATGGGCAGAAAGGCCGTCAAACTGCCTTGCTCACAGCCGGTACTTACCGTATCAACAACTTTGCTTTTAGTGTAACCGTTTCCGATATGGTGATCATTAAAGAAAACATGGTGGGGATTGTTACCACACTGGATGGCAAACCAATCAGGGCCGGGCAAATTGCAGGCGAAATGATTGATGGGCACAACAACTTCCAGGATATTGATAGCTTCCTTATACATAATGGTAACAGGGGTTTGCAACCACAGGTAATGCTCGCTGGTAGTTACTTTATTAATCCATGGGCCATACAAATTGAAGAGATCCCAATGACAGATGTACCCATCGGGCATGTAGGGGTAGTGATAAGTTATGTTGGGGAGGATGGCAAGGACCTTACGGGTGAAACATTTAAACATGGCAACATCGTTAGCAAAGGGCAACGGGGCGTATGGATGGAACCATTAGGGCCGGGTAAATACCCTATCAACAAATATACGATGAAGGTAGAGCTGGTTCCTACTACCAACCTGGTGCTCAACTGGGCCAATGCCCGGAGCGAAGCGCATGCCCTGGATAAAAATCTATCAACCATTACCGTTAGATCAAAAGACGGCTTCCCCTTTAACCTTGATGTTGCCCAGATCATCCATATCCCAGCAACAGAAGCACCTAAAGTGATTGCAAGGTTCGGAAGCATGAATAACCTGGTTAGCCAGGTGCTGGAACCTACGATTGGGAACTACTTCAGGAACAGTGCACAGGATAGTGATGTGATTTCTTTCTTAAGCACCCGTAAGGAAAGGCAGCAGGCAGCAAAAGACCATATCCGTGCGGTATTGGATGAATACAATGTGAATGCGGTGGATACACTAATAGGCGATATCGTGCCGCCTGAAGCATTGATGAAAACACTTACCGACCGGAAGATTGCCGAGGAAGAACAAAAAACCTATCAAACGCAGAAAATGGCTCAGGAACAACGCCAGGGCATGGAAAAGGAAACAGCCATTGCTGATATGCAAAAGGAAATTGTAAAAGCACAGCAAAGTGTAGAAATCGCTCAACGCACCGCTGATGCAACTGTAAAAAAAGCAGAAGGTGATGCCAATAGTTTAAAACTACAGGTAGATGCGGAAGCTACTGCAACAAAGATGAGGGCGAATGCAGAGGCGGAAGCCACCAAAGCCAAAGCTGGCGCACAAGCGGAAGCTACCAGGCTGAACGCAAGTGCCGATGCAGAAAAAATCAGTAAAACCGGTTTGGCAGAAGCTGAAAAGATCATGGCCATCGGTAAAAGTACGGCTGAATCTTACGAATTACAGGTAAGAGCAATGGGTGGAGACAATTTCACCCGTTACAAGATTACTGAAGAAATTGGCAAGGGGCAGATTAAAGTAATCCCCGATATCCTGATTGGCGGCGGCAATGGTACCGAAGGAGGGATCAGTGGTTTACTTGGAATGAAAATGATGGAGATGATGGACAAGTCGGAGAAGGGAAAAGAATAACCTCTGTGAAAACTAAAAGGTGCAGGGACCCTGCACCTTTATTTTTATTTTCATCATCGATATTTTATATTTTTTTATAGGCTATGAATTTTTGTTCGGCTTTTACAATTTTTTCAAAAAATGCTTTGAATGCCACATAATCTTCCGGGGCTATTTGTTGTTGCCTGGTATTACTGAATTTTCGCAGTATTTGTAATTTCCCGGGTGCTTTTAATGTGTATTGGATAGAAAATTTCATATCCCCGAATGACAGCGTTTCACTGGCAGGCATTTCAACAAATTTATATCCTGCAGGAATCACCACATTCACCGTTGTTTCATATTGATCTGCATCTTCATAACTCCAGTATTCAATGGGGTACTTCCTGGTATCTGATGAAAAATTATCTAATGTGGCAACCACATTCGGATACATTACTTTAAATGTCTTCATCGTTCCAATTTCTGCCACTTCATTCTTCACTTTATAACTGTATGCATAATTTACAGAGTCATAAAGTTTGTCGAGATTGGAGAATGATACATCGGTCACTTTTACATTGTTTTTGTAGTTTTTGGCTACGGCAGATTCCATTTCCTGTATTTGCTTTTCTTTATCAAGGTTATGATAAGAATTCCTGGTTCCAGAAGACAGGTTCCCCTGCTTTACCATTTTTACCTGAACATTTAAATCTGACTCTTCTGGTTTGATTTCCATACTGCACTTCACTATATCCCGGGTACGTGTAGACGATTTCAGGTACGACAGGCTTGCCTGTGTATTGGCTGATTTGAGGGGGATTTCTAATATGGCTGCACCATTGAGGTTATTGCTAAGGCTTCCGAATGGCAGGTAGTTATCTGTGAGTTCGAGGTAATAATCTTTGTTATCGAGATTGGCTTTTGCAATACAATGGTTGAATTCCATACTTGGCAACATCACTTCTTTTTGGCCATTGTTGCGTGTATTCACGAGCACCATCTGGGCTTTTATGCCGGCCATTCCTGCCAGGGTTACAAACAAGCTCGACAAATCCTTACAATCCCCTAATCGGGTGATCAGGGTTGTAGATGCACGTTGAGGAACCAGTCCGCTCTGCCTGAATGAAACCGAACTGTAACGAATATTGGCTTCGATGTACTCATAAATGGTTTTTGCTTTTTGATACTGAGTCATTGCTTTTTTAGGGTCGGGGAAGAGTTTATTGTAAAGGGCAATGATCTCAAAATCCTGTTCGGCATTGTTGTTACACACATCGCTATACCATCCTGCAATTTCGTTCCATGAAGGTACTGTTGAAACATGCAATACGGCGCCAATGTCTGACAACACCGGCATCAAAGATTCATTGGCCAATGGTTCGGCACCTACCATTTCCCAGGTGTATTGCCGGAACCCTTCCACGTCTTTCATTTTTGGTTCCAGGTTTGCATGCAGGAATTTGTGGTCGAGTTTCTGAGAGGCAGGAAGCATGAGATTATACCTTGTAACAGAAGAATAAATTTGTCCGCCGAAATAATACCTATCCCAAAAATCTTTGGCAAACCTTCCGTAAGAGAAATGCTGAATCCTGTATTGAAACACCACGACATCTCCTACTTCGAGGTTGGTGAAAACAATTTCATTTCCGTTTCTTTCCCCTTCTAACTTACTCATTCCCTTCTTCATCACTTCAGCCTTTTCAATCAACAGGTTTTGGGAGCTGCTGTTATAACCGATGGATGATTGCTTATAACTGTCTACCCCTTTTTCATTGGTAATCTTGATAAGTACCGTACAATATTCTTCGGTTGCACCCCCAGGGTATACCACTACATTTTTTTGGTCGAGGATATAATAGTATCCATAATCTGTATTCTTTGCACTGTTTACATCATCTGCTTTAATGAGCGCATTGATATCGGTTTCTGCAAATAACTTCCTGATTTCCGGCTTTCCTTCGAGTTTCCTTACCTTACTGATGATCTCGTACTGATTGGGGTCATGCAATAAAGACTCGGCATAGTACTTTTTAGATGCGGCCACATCCCCTTGTTCATTTTTGATATCGCCAAGCAATTCTTTATAATTCTCATTGTAAGGAGACAATTGCAATGCACGGTTGATATACTCTTCGGCTTTGTCATATTTTTTGGCTGTGAAATACTGGCGTGAAAGATCTGAAAAGCCCGAAGGCGAATATGGGAAAGTTTCTGCAATCATTTTACGGATATTAATGGCCTTGTCGCTATTGCCCAATTCGGAAAGGATTTCTGCATAGTCGCTGTACACTTCATAATCATAATTATCCTTCATATAATTATCATATATTTTCAAAGCTCCTTTGTTGTCTTTATAAACTTCCTTTTTAATGGAGTACATCAGCTTTATCATTTTGGCATTTGCAGGGAATTCGGCATACATTTTCTCGGCAAGTTTTACCATTTCCTCATACTTCTTTTCATGAATCAATAACAGGATTTTATAGCCATAGGTGCTTTCATCAATTCCATGTAAACGGATGCGTTTCTCAAGTACATCGGCTCCATCTTCAAACTTTTCATTGTCGAACAATTCTTTCAGGTTCAAATCCATTACCGTTACACTTTCCGGATCCAACTGTTTTATTTTTTCAATTTCTTCCAGCAGGCTGGTGCGGTTGTTTTCCTTGATAAGCACTTCAACAAGTTTCATTCTCAGCAGAGAATTATCGGGTGAGATCTTCAGGGCCCCATCCATCAGGTTACGGGCATCATTCACTTTTTTACTACGCAGGTAAACATCGCACAGGAGCATATAATTAAGCAGGTTGCCGGGTTGCTGAGAAATTTTTTCGAGGAAATATTTTTCAGCAAAATGCGTTTCCATTTTATATGACCTGGAAGGCGAGCCTGCCTTTTTGTAGTTAGCAAATACAGAAGAACCAGTAATACCCGGAATTTGCTTGAAAGATGCATCAGTAACTCGAAGGGTAAAGTTGGGGTATGTATTGCTGGTGTAACCTAATTGTACCAATACCCTGTTTGTTCCTTTATTTAATTTTACTTTCACCGTTAGTGCATCCATCTCCGTTAGCAACTCTTTGGTTTCTTCCAACACCAACTCATCATTCACCCAAACTTTTACAGAACCACTGCAACCGATATTGCACAATACATCCATATCCTCAGGTGATTGAATAAAGTTTTGTGCATACACCACAGCTGTTTGCCTGTTAAACTGATAGCAAACGGGGGTCCAGCCATCTTTTATCTCGCTGGCTGGTGTAATCCAGGTAACAGGTGCATTGGCACTGGAGATAAATTGTGCATTGGGTTCGGGATGGGCGAGCGGACCAAAATCTTTATAAATCCCGCTACCCGAAATATTTTCAAAAGGCCCGGCATATTGCCAATTCCTGATATTTCCTACTGCATCTAGGTAGCGTTGCATTTTATTAAAATCGGCGCTAAAAAGTGCGTCCATCCCTTTATGATAGTTGGAAGCTGCCACTAAAGTCCCCGGGGCTTTACCATCATCAATTAGATGATCCATTAACTTTACCTGGTGCTGCAGTGTTTTTTTCCCATAGTTACCCATCACTGCTTTGTTAAACCAAAGCGAATACACATAAGGATAGGGATTGGGGTGCTTATCAAAAAATGCAGTTTTAAAATCTGTCACTTCCGCTTCCTTTCCATTGTAGCTCTGCAGGTACAAATAAGTTAGGTACGCATCTGGAGAATTGGGCTCATTTACGGCCTGTTTCAACAAGCTGGCTGCTTCGGTACGGTTGTTTTTACTTAAAGCCTGCCATGCCTTTTCATAATTGGAGTTTTGTGCAGTACAATACATGCCTGCCGATAAAATCACTAATAGGAACAACGTTCTCATAATGGTTGTTTTACGGTTACAGTTAATAATGGTAAAGGGAAAATATTAAATAAATGTGGTTCGTCGACAAAAATGGGTTAAAAATTACAAATCAGGGCCAAGCCTTATCTTTGCGGCAGGTATATTTTGTCATTTTTCAGGC
This sequence comes from Bacteroidota bacterium, assembly GCA_052035835.1. Classification (GTDB taxonomy): domain Bacteria; phylum Bacteroidota; class Bacteroidia; order Chitinophagales; family Chitinophagaceae; genus Ferruginibacter. Next base: position 10,622 of record JBPOHG010000204.1, read on the forward strand.
AAATATGCACACATATAAAAAAAATAATAATGTTCAGAACACATACCTGCGGAGAACTTAGATTATCCGATGTAAACCTACCCACCACACTGGCAGGATGGGTACAAACAGTGAGAAAATTTGGTAGTATTACTTTTGTGGACCTCCGTGACCGGTATGGCATTACACAGTTGCTGTTTTCTGAATCGCTGAATGAACAACTGGATGCCCAACCATTGGGGCGGGAATATGTATTACAGGTACAGGGTACTGTGAATGAGCGCAGCAATAAAAACAAGCAAATCCCAACAGGGGAAATTGAAATTTTAGTAACCAGTTTTACGATCCTCAATAAATCGGTTACGCCTCCTTTTACCATCCAGGACGATACAGATGGAGGAGATGACCTGCGAATGAAATACCGTTACCTCGACCTTCGAAGGAATGCCGTGAAGAAAAACCTGGAGTTAAGGTACGCTGTGGGTCGTAGCACTCGTAATTACCTGCATGAACAACAGTTCATGGATATTGAAACCCCTTTTCTTATAAAGTCTACACCCGAAGGCGCCCGTGATTTTGTTGTACCCAGCAGAATGAACCCCGGCCAGTTTTATGCTTTGCCCCAATCGCCACAAACTTTCAAACAATTGCTGATGGTAAGCGGGTATGACCGTTATTACCAGATTGTAAAATGCTTTAGGGACGAAGACTTGAGGGCCGACCGCCAGCCGGAGTTTACCCAGATCGATTGCGAAATGTGTTTTGTAGAACAGGAGGATATCCTGCAGATGTTTGAGGGTTTGGTAAAAAGGATTTTTAAAGATGTAAAAAATATCGATTACACTGAAACGGTAGAAAGGATGACCTGGGAAAATGCCATGTGGACATATGGTAATGATAAGCCAGATATCCGTTTTGGAATGAAACTATGTAACCTCAAATTCCCTTCCCATACTTTTCCGGGCAGGCCATCATTGGATCAACTGATTAATACTGCCGGCTTTAAAGTTTTTGATGAAGCGGAAACCGTGATTGCACTGGCAGCTCCCGGTTGTAGTGAATACAGCAGGAAGCAAACGGATGAGTTAACGGAATGGGTAAAGCGGCCACAAATAGGCATGAAAGGGCTTGTGTTTATCAAATGCAATACCGATGGTAGTTTTAAAAGCAGTGTAGATAAATTTTATTCAGAAGAACAGCTCAAAGCAATTGCTGCTGCTACGAATGCTGTGCCTGGCGACCTGATATTGATCCTTGCAGGTACAGAAGAAAGAACCCGTAAGGCATGCAGCGAATTGCGGTTGTTCATGGGCCAGCAATTGGGTTACCGCAAACCCGAAGAATTCAAGTTACTTTGGGTACTCGACTTCCCGCTTTTTGAATATGCAGAAGAAGACAACCGCTGGGTAGCACGCCACCATCCGTTTACGTCCCCCAAACCTTCAGATATTGATACGATGATTGGCAATTCTCCGGTTATTGAAAACCCGGCAGAATACCTTAAACACCCGTATGCCAATATCAAAGCGAATGCCTATGATATGGTTTTGAACGGAAATGAAATTGGCGGAGGCAGTATTCGTATTTATCAGAAAGAATTGCAGCAAAAAATGTTTGAGGCGCTTGGCATGAACGAAGAAGAGCAACAACATAAATTTGGTTTCCTGCTGGGCGCATTTGAATATGGCGCCCCACCACATGGCGGAATCGCATTTGGGTTCGACAGGCTTTGCTCCATCATTGGCGGCAGCGAAACCATACGTGATTTTATTGCATTCCCCAAGAACAACAGTGGCCGGGATGTAATGATTGATGCGCCTTCTGCAATTGATGAAAAGCAGTATGTTGAGCTTCAAATTAAAGCTGATCTCAAACAATAGAATCCTACAGGATGCGGCAAAGGCAGATATTATATCAATTGTCGTTTTATATTAACCTCCTGGCCGTATTGTTGTTCTTTGGAATTGTGCTCTTCAATTTATATGAAAATTTGCAGCGCAATAATGGAACAAATGACTTCCTGATAGGAGTAGTGATCATGCTTCTTTTTTTGGCAATTTATATCCTGCATGATTTCACCGGTTTTTTTCTGGTAAGGAAAGTTTTCAGAAAAGAAAGGATCCTTCAAAGGACAGCCGCATTTATCTGGGTGCTTAGCATTGTTCATTTGTTGCTGCTATCCATTACCGGGTATGGTGTGTATGATCTTTATAAAACCATCTATAGCTGGCCAATCAACAGGGAACAGCAGGTGGTAATCCCTCCCATGTTATATGTGCTGTTGTTCGTTATTGTTTCCATTTTTTTATCTGGCATTTATAATGCTATTGCCATCATGGTTTTTAACAGGAGATCCCGTAAAACCCGTCAGCAGATCGACGACCTGATCAATGAAATCGGCAGCAGGCAATAGGCAATCTCTCCATCGAATATCAAAATGCGCCTACCTTTACAAAATGAATGTTGCACCACTTGCCGAACGGTTACGCCCTCAATCGCTTTCCGAATTGAGTGGCCAGGAGCACCTGGCGGGTGAAGGCAGTATCCTGAGAAAAGCCATTGAAAATGGAAAACTGCCTTCAATGATCCTTTGGGGGCCGCCCGGTGTTGGCAAAACAACCATTGCGGGTATCATTGCCCATTCTTTACAAGTCCCTTTTTATACGCTCAGCGCCATTTCTTCGGGGGTAAAAGATGTGAGAGAAGTGATAGAGCAGGCAAAACATCAGCAAGGATCAATACTTTTTATTGATGAAATCCATCGTTTTAATAAAGGCCAGCAGGATGCTTTATTGGGAGCCGTTGAAAAGGGCATCATAACGTTGATAGGAGCCACCACCGAGAACCCATCATTTGAAGTGAACAGCGCCTTGCTCAGCCGCTGCCAGGTGTATATTCTAAAAGCGCTGGACGAAAATGCTTTGCAACAATTGCTCTCATCTGCCATTCGTAAAGATGAAATTCTTGCTGCCAGGAATATCATATTAAAAGAAACAGGCGCACTCATCAATATATCTGGTGGGGATGCAAGAAAATTACTGAACCTCCTTGAACTGGTGAGTGAAAGCCTGGGTAACCATGCAGTAATTACAGATGAAGCTGTGATGCAAATTGCCCAACAGAAAATTGCGCTGTATGATAAAAAGGGAGAACAGCATTACGACATTATTTCCGCTTTTATAAAAAGCATGCGGGGCAGCGACCCTAACGGTGCCGTATACTGGCTGGCCAGAATGATTGAAGGGGGCGAAGATGTTAGCTTTATTGCAAGGAGGATGCTCATTTTTGCAAGCGAAGACATCGGAAATGCAAACCCCAATGCTTTGTTGTTGGCCAACAGTACATTCCAGGCCGTACATGTGATTGGTTACCCCGAAAGCAGGATCATATTATCTCAATGTGCCGTTTATTTAGCCACATCGGTGAAGAGCAATGCTTCTTATGCAGCTATCAACGATGCCCTTACCGCAGTAAAGGAAAAGGGGGATTTACCTGTACCGCTACATCTCAGGAATGCCCCCACAAAAATGATGAAAGCGATGGACTATGGGAAAAACTATCAATACGCACATTCATTTGAAAACAGTTTTGTATTACAGGAATTCCTGCCGGATGAAATGTCGGGCACCCGTTTATATTCTCCGGGTAAAAATGCTAGAGAAGAGGAAATAAGAAAATTCCTCAAAGAACGTTGGAAGGAAAAATATGGATATTAAATCTTACACATGGATCAACTGCAATGGACATACAAGCATTTCAATGATATTACTGGTTCGCAGATGTATAAAATACTGAGGCTCCGGAGCGAAGTATTTGTGGTAGAACAGCAGTGTGTTTATCTCGACCCCGATAACAAAGACCAGCCATCCTGGCACCTTTGCGGGTGGATAGATCATGAACCGGTTGCATATGCAAGGATCATTCCGCCCGGTGTTTGTTATCAGGAAGCCAGTATTGGAAGGGTAGTTACAAGCCCCGCCTACAGGAAAAGTGGTTATGGAAAGATATTGATGCAACTTGCCATAGAGAAAACCTGCGATCAATTCGCTACTGATTGTATACGTATTGGCGCCCAGCAATACCTCCTGAAATTTTATACAGATCTTGGCTTTTCTCCAACCGGAAAAGCATATATCGAAGATGGCATTCCGCACGAAGAAATGATCTTCAGAAAATAGCCAATTTCTCATGCAATAATTTGTTAAAGCCGGCGTTTAGGTTAATGGAATATAATATCTGTATTCCTGATATCCGTTTACCGTAGTAAGACCTAAACCGGTTCCTTATGAAAATTTCTTTACACAGATTATGGGGTAAGGTATTCGTGTACATGCTGTTGTTTGCTGTTCAAGCAGGTAACGCAGGTGCCCAACACCTTTCATTTGGAGGCGAAAAAATTAAAGTAGAAGCCGGCTTCAATTTCGGACCTACCTTTTTCCTGGGTGACCTCGGAGGCAATCATGGTAAAGGCACCCGTTTTGTAAAAGACCTCAACCTCGAACTCACAAAAATGATGAAGGGCGTATTTGTAGCCGTATATCCCAACGACTGGTTAGGTTTACGTGCTGCAGCGCAATACACTTATATAGAAGGCCGTGATGCTATCATTAACAGCAACGGCGTACATGAATTGTGGAGGAAGCAACGAAACCTCGATTTCAGAAGCAATGTTTGGGAAGCATATGGCGCTGTAGAGATTTATCCTACCATGCTTTTCAATCAGTCATACGATGGTTTTGAACCAAAGTTTAAACCTTATGGTTTTATTGGAGTTGGCGTTTTCCATTTCGATCCGGAAGGTTCTATCACCAATTCACGTGGTGCCAAAACCTGGCATAAACTTCATCCGCTTCGTACCGAAGGCCAGGGCATGCCCGGCTATCCCGAGAAAAAGCCATACTCGCTCACACAATTGAATATTCCAATGGGATGTGGCTTACGGATAAGGCTAAGCGACCGCATGAACGTAAGCCCGGAACTCCTTTACAGAAAATGTTTCACCGACTACCTGGATGATGTGAGTACAACTTATATCGATCCGGTAGATTTCGATAGAAACCTGTCGCCTCAGGACGCAGTCATTGCCCGTCAAATTCATGACAAGACCGTTGGTATTGTAACGCCGGGTGTAAACCGTTATGAGCCGGGTACACAAAGGGGAAACTCCAGAAACATGGATGCCTATTTTTCATTCGTAGTGAAATTAGGCATCCGATTCGGCCCTCTTGAAGACTCACCCGACCGCAGGACGAAGAACCAAACAAGGTGCCCACATTTCTATTAATATGAGAAAGAGTTATAAATACAATCCAACGATTTACAGGATCATTATACTGTTGGCTTGTTTACTGATTGTATTAATCTACAACAGTTCTATATCATAACAATGATGCATAAACGACATAAATAAGTGCATGGTATATAACAGAAGATAAACCCCTGAGAGTAAGTATTTGGCCTTGCTTGAACCCTCTGAAACCACCTGTTATTTTCGTTAGTATGCTTTGCCTTATTTTAAGCAAACGGCGCAAATCATGATTGTAATTCTGCTTTAAGGTATTGAGCAGTAAAACTATTCTTTGCCCCTTTCATTTCTTCAGGGGTACCTTCAAACAATACAGAACCGCCGCCAGCACCACCTTCAGGGCCGATATCAATGATATGATCTGCTACTTTAATCATATCTAAATTGTGCTCAATCACCAACACCGTATTGCCCCGGTCTACAAGTTTATCAAGTACATCCAATAAATGCTTAATATCCTGGAAATGAAGCCCAGTAGTGGGTTCATCCAAAATATAAAATGTTTTGCCTGTATCGCGTTTTGATAATTCTGTAGCAAGTTTTACACGCTGTGCTTCCCCCCCACTCAGTGTTACGGCGCTTTGGCCAAGCGTGATATACCCAAGCCCAACTTCCTGTAACACTTTAATCTTACGGTAGATGTAAGGGACTGCATTAAAAAATTCAACCGCATCGTCTACGGTCATGTTTAATACATCGCTGATGGATTTACCTTTATACCTAATCTCCAAAGTTTCGCGGTTGTATCTTTTGCCATTGCATTTTTCACAATGCACCTGAACATCGGGAAGGAAATTCATTTCGATCACCCGCATCCCACCGCCTTCACAAACATCACAGCGCCCACTCTTTACATTAAATGAAAAACGGCCGGCATTATATCCCCTGATCTTGGCTTCGGGGACAGCAGCAAAAAGTGTCCTGATATCGGTGAAGAAACCACAATACGTAGCAGGGTTGCTACGTGGGGTACGGCCAATCGGGCTTTGATCAATCTCAATCACTTTATCAATTTGCTCCAGCCCTTTGATAGATTTGTACGGCAATGCCGTGGCTTTTGATTGGTAACAATAATTGCTGAGGATCGGATACAATGTTTCATTGATGAGGGTAGATTTACCGCTGCCACTTACACCCGTTACCAGAATCAGTTTACCCAAAGGAAATTTTACCTGTATATTTTTCAGGTTGTTGCCAGAAGCCCCTTTAAGTTCTATAAACTGTCCCTTTCCCGGCCTTCTGCGTGCCGGTACTTCAATTGACTTTTTTCCATTGAGGTATTGTGCTGTTTCAGAATCAGATTTCAAAACAGTTGCGGGTGTACCCTGTACAACAATCCTACCACCATGCGTACCCGCTTTTGGGCCAATGTCTACCAGGTAGTCGGAGGCCAGCATAATGTCTTTATCGTGTTCAACTACCAGTACACTATTGCCGATATCCCGCAGGTGTTGCAAAGCAGCAATCAGGCGGTGGTTATCCCTTTGATGCAAACCAATACTCGGCTCATCAAGAATATATGTGATCCCCTGTAGTTGTGACCCAATCTGGGTTGCAAGCCGTATGCGCTGGTATTCTCCACCACTCAAACTTTTAGAAGGGCGGTACAAAGTGAGATATGTAAGCCCAACATTCAACAGGAATTGAAGGCGTTCCCTGATCTCCTTCAATACATCTTTTGCAATGCTGTTTTGTTTATCACTTAACCTTTTCTCTAATCCTGCAAACCATTCGCCCAGTTGATCCATATCCATATTGCTTAACTGGGCAATATTCTTCTCATCAATTTTAAACCAAAGGCTTTCTTTTCGTAACCGGGTGCCATCACAGGTTTCGCAGGGTTTCAGCTTCATGAATTTCTCTACCCAATCTCTCAATGCTTCATTCGTACTGGTGGAAGCAAACCAGCGTTTGAGCATATTTACAATCCCTTCGTACTCTGTAGCATAATAGATGGGTTCGTTATCTGCCACCTCTACCTCAACTGCATCATCGGCATGTTCATCCATTTCTTCTTTGCCATACAACAATACATTGAGGGCTTTTTTAGACAGCTCCTTCAATGGCTTATCGAGGTTGATCTTATGTTTTTTCGACAGTTGTTGTACCTGCTTAAACACATGTGCTTCCCTTTCTTCGCCCAATGGTACAACCCCGCCTTCATTCACCGTTTTGGTATCATCAGGAATTACAGCCTCCATATTCACCTGGTAAACCGTTCCCAATCCTTTGCACCCGGGACATGCGCCATAAGGTGAATTGAATGAAAACGCATTGGGTGAAGGTTCTTCATAACTGATGCCTGTATCTATACACATGAGGTGCTTGCTATATTGGGCCACTTTCTGTTCATCTTGTACAAGCAGGAATAAAAGGTCTTTACCCATCTGCAAAGTCTTCTGCACACTTTGGCTGAGGCGAAGCTTCATATCATCGGTAACCTGCAACCGGTCTACCACTACTTCAATGTCATGAATCTTATACCGGTCTACCTGCATCCTTGGAGCTAAGTCAAGAATTTCACCATCTACCCTCACTTTCAAAAAACCTTTCTTTCGAATATCTTCGAAGAGTTCGCGGTAATGCCCTTTTCGCCCCCGCACCAATGGGGCAAGCAGGTTTACTTTTTTATTTTTATACTTTTTAAAAATTGACTGTACAATTTCTTCTTCACTGAACTTCACCATTTTTTTCCCTGTGTTGTAACTATATGCCTCTCCAATGCGGGCATACAACAGCCTAAGGAAATCATATATCTCGGTGATGGTACCTACGGTACTGCGTGGGTTCTTGTTGGTTGTTTTTTGTTCGATGGATATTACAGGAGAGAGGCCGGTTATCTTATCTACATCGGGTCGTTCCATATCCCCGACAAACTGCCTTGCATATGCTGAAAAACTTTCCATGTACCGGCGCTGCCCTTCATTGTAGATGGTATCAAAAGCAAGGGAAGACTTTCCACTCCCGCTTACCCCGGTAAATACCACCAATTGATTTTTGGGTATGCTGATACTAATATCTTTCAGGTTGTGCTCCCTGGCACCTGTTACTTCAATAAAATCTAATTGCGGGGATGACGATTGTTGCTTTGAGATCTTTTTGGCCATTGTTAAATCCTTCCTGTAAAGATAAGAACAATTAAAAGCATACATGGTTGATGCATGTACGCTGTTTATCAAAATATCATTTTATTGGAACCTGCTGATCTCATGTTTACATTCCATCCAGCAAAAACTGCCGGATAAATTGTATGGTAGCATATCGCTGAAAATCGGCATTCGTTTTCTTTTTAAAACCATGGCCTTCGTCTTTTGCCTCCAGGTACCAGATAACACCGCCATTGGATTTTATTTTATCGGCCATTTGACGGGCTTCTGTCCTTGGCACACGAGGGTCATTTCCGCCTTGAACTATAAACATTGGCTTTTTGATCTTGTAAGCATTGTTAAGGGGAGATATTTTTTCAAAGAAAGCACTCATGGCACTGTCGCGTTCATCGCCGTACTCAACCCTGCGTAAATCGCGGCGATAACTTTCTGTATTTTTTAAAAAAGTATTGAAATTAGATATCCCTACTACATCCAATGCGCATTTGATCCTGTCGTTGTAATGCGTTGCCACTGCAAGTGTCATATAGCCTCCGTAGCTGCCGCCGGTTACCATTACCCGGCTTGCATCGAGATCGGGTTGTTTTGCAATCCAATCGAGCAAAGCGCCAATATCCTTTACCGACTCTTCTCTTTTCATCCCATTGTCGAGTGCAATGAACGTTTTGCCAAAACCACTTGAACCCCGAACGTTGGGATAAATGAGCGCAATGCCCAATTCATTCAGGTAATAATTACTGGCACCCTGAAAACCCGGCCTGGACTGGCCTTCTGGGCCACCGTGTATATTTATAATCACGGGCCTTTTACCCGTAAACTTTGCAGCGGGTTTATAATAGAACCCACTGATTTCTTTTCCATCAAAACTACTCCATTGTATAAGAGAGGGAATACTGAGTTGAGCAGGTACAAGGCCTCCGAGTTCGCTTTCTGTCCAGCGCTCCGTTTTACCACTGGCAATATCCAGTACAAATACATCTGTAGCTGCTCTTGCTGCATTAATATTAAATGCCAAATGCTGGTTGTTCCTGTGAAATGAAATTCCTGCATAAACCCCTTCGGGCAAGCCTTCTACTTTTTTGTATTGTTGTGTATTTGTTTGCATCAGGTATAAAGCTGATGCGCCTGCTTCATTTGTTGTAAATGCAAGCAGGTTGCCATCCTCACTCATTTCACAATCTTCAATATCCCATTTAATATTGGTAAGCCAATTCATTTTACCTGTACCAATATCCAGGTAACCCAATCTTTTAAATTCATTGTCTTTATCCGACAGCAGGTACACGCCTTTGCCATTTTTACTAAAGAATGACCTTCCATAAGATACATTTGCTTCCTTAGGATCGGTAAGAGGCGACTGGCTGCCGGTGGCAATATCTGCCAACCATAAATGGGATTCATTGGCCGACTTATATTCCATCAATAATAGCCTTTTATCATCGGGGGACCAATCTGCCACTCTCCATCCACCGCCAGATAACTGGAAAATCATTTTATTGGTCGCAGGATCTGAAGGGTTCATGGTATAAATATCCCTATCGGCCCCATTGCGGCGGGTAGATGTATAGGCAATCTGTGTTCCAGTATGGTTCCAGTTCATGCCACTGTTTTGCGACCTGCCACCATCACTTAAAAGCGTGATATCCCCTGTAGTTAAATCGTACCGGTACATTTGTGCAAATTCGTTTCCGCCTTCGTCTTTACTAAAAAGAAAGTACTTACCAGTTACTGGCTCATAACTGCCATTGCTGATAGCATCTTCAAAAAAAGTGAGTTGCTTTCTTGCCCCCTGTGGCTGCATAACCTGGTGTATTTGTGGTACATTTCCAAACCTTGTAGATACCAACATCGTGGTTTGTTCGGGATGCCAGCTTACAAACCCTGCCGAACGCGATTCGGTGTAACGCATTACATCCTTTTTGATACTTACTGGCAATGCAGGGATGCCTTCGGTAATGAGGTTGGCGGAGGGTACCAATACATCTTTATCTTGTGCAAATGCCATATTAGTTAGCATCAGCAACACTACTAATTTCTTCATGATATTCAATTTTAATAAAAATACGAGGAGATCGGGAGAATAGGCCAAAAACTATGGAAATGCAAAAAGCATCAAGTTTGCCTTCCTACGCCCCAATTGCTTGGTTTATAATATCGACGAACCCGATGCTTTTGTTTGATAGGCTTCAATTTTTATTCAAAATTTCCGCTTCTCTATGTTGATATAAATATACTATCCTGTTAAGGCAGAATCCAACATTTAAGCTATGATAATCTGCACCTCTTTTGCACATAATTATGCACATAAAAAACCTGGCAACATTTTAGCGGCCAGGTTTTTTGATATCTAATGAGTTTGTGAAATTATTCTTCTGCCCCAATGAACTGGTTCAATTCTTCTTTGCTGGTTGAGAAAGAAAAAACATTGTTTACTTTAAAATAATTTTTCGGGTCGGTGCTATACTTGTAAGCATGTTTTGCAAAAGCAAGTTTGGATTCCTCGAAACTAAACAGGTTGCAAATTTGTACAATCTGGTCTGTAGAGAGGCAATTGGCAGCAGCTATGCTTTTTGCTGTAGAAAGTTTGGTGTCATCGAAACTAGACTCGCTGATGGTTTTCTTAGCTGCGGTAAAGTCACCGGCCTTCATCGGCCATCCGTTACAGTTAGTACGAGTAGGCTGCTGCGGCTGTGAAATTGTCCCGGTATTTGAGGTAGATGTCGTTGTTGTGGTTGTAGTAGTAGATTGAGTGCTGATGGTAGGGTCGCTGATAGAGATATTTACATTCATTCCCGGCACATTCAAAGAAGCCCCAACCCCATTGCTATTGGTAGTTGTGGTAGTAGTTTGAGAATAGCCGCCGCCCTGCACACCACCGCCTACGGGTTGGCCATAATGACGAACATACATTCCGGCTGGTGGAATAAAATCACGTTCAACAGGAATTGCAGAATATGCATTCAGTTTTACTTTTTTGGATTTGTCTTTCCTGATACGATAAGTTACATCCATCATAACACCATCAGCATCGGTGATCAACAAATTGTTTTTTGAAATGGGTGAAAGCGTAGAATCTGCAAAGATGATTTTTGCACTATAATAAGGCTGAGGAAGTTCTTCAATCCTGATATTGGATTGAGGAACATCATTTTGCTGCTCGCCATTAAGTACCAGGTAGAATTTATCCCCGTCTTCCGAAAAAACAGTGAGGTTCCCTGTTGCCTGGCGTTGGGCAAAACTTAATAAGGGCATTAATACGGCTAATAACAAGTAGATTTTTTTCATACTAATTAATATGTGTTATTTTATTTTAAACAAATATAGAGAAACAAACATTGTATTCCCTCACCTGTAATTCTGAAAATTTTGCTAAAAGAGCAACAAAGCCAAAACAAGTTACATTGTTGCAATGAACCTGATAACCGTTTCTTTTGCTTTATCGGTACTGAAAATGCGCATCACACGCATATAATTTTTAACATCAATGGTATGGCTGAAAGCGAATTTTGCAAACTCAATTTTAGTTTCCTCCTGTGCAAGCAAAGCACCGATTTCTGTAACCTGATCGCTTGATAAACAATGTTGCCCTGCCAATTGTTTGGCAGCATCTAACTTTTGCTTATCTGAACTTGCGGAAGCAATTTTTTTCTTAGCTAAAGCATATTCAGCCTTCCACATTGGCCACTCATTCTGGCACACCCAATCTGATGGTTCTTTCACTACAACGGTTGCAGGATCTATTGAAAGTGGCTTTGAACCAGCGGTCGTTTTTGTATCACTATTAGCTGGGGTATTGTTCACCGGTTTTGCAACAGCAACTGCTGATGGCTCATCTTTCTTTGTGTTGGTTGAGTTAGCAGGTTCGGCGGGTGTCGACTTTTTGGTTGCCCGGCTATCTTTGTCTGTGATTTTAATATCAGTGATTACGCCTTTTGTGGTTTTCTGCTTATCCTGTGGTTTATTTTCAACAGGCTTAACCGACTGGCTGGCAACAAAAGACTGGTTGGTGCCATAGCGGTGAACAAACATTCCGGGAGGGGCTACAAAGGCAGGGTCTACCGGGTTTATTGCAAAAAACTTCAGCTTCCCATACCAGGAAGTACGGCTGATTTTATAAGTAGCATCCATCATCACGTCATCACCATCAGATACATACACTTTATTTTTAGCCACAGCTGCAAGGCGGGTATCCTTGAATACCACTTTGACGTTGTAAAAAAGCCTGTCGAGGTTTTCTATCCTGATATCTACCTGTGCCGTTTCGTTTTGCTTTTCACCATCGAGATAAAGAAAAAAGGGCTCCGATTGCTCTGAAAAAACACGTAAGGTACCTGTGGAAGATTCGTTTCCAGTAAACTGATTTTTTGCCCTGTCACCGGGCAGCAATGGCACTACATTTTCCTTCACCGGATTCATAGCATAGTAACGGAGTTTAGCAGAACTACCGTTACGGGATAAACGATAAGCGGCATCCATGAAATTATCATCCCCATCAGAAATAAAAACATTGCTGCGTGTATATGTAAATTTGCTGGCGTCATCATACACAACTTTCACCTGGTATGAATGCTCTGTAAGCTTTTCTACCCTCACCCTCGACTGGGCCACTTCATTTTTTTTCTCCCCGTTGAGGTATAAAAAGAACTTATCGCCTTTTTCAGAAAAAATAGTGAGGTTTCCATATGCAGGCGATTGTGCTGATAGCACAAAAGGGAAAAAACAAAGAAGTAATAAAATCAACTGCTTCATGATACAATGGTGTTATTCAATAAAAAATTAATTAACGCAATAGGGTAACTGTACCTTTTTTGTGTACAAGCTTCCCTGCACGCAAACGATAACTGGCTTTCCAAACATAGGTGTGGGTTCCGCCATCTGCCCCTTTAAAACGCCCATCCCATTTTATGAATGGGTTTCCGGTGGCAAACACCAGCTGCCCCCACCGATTAAAGACCGACATATTAAAATCTTTCAACGAAGACAGATCGCCTACCGGGCCAAATGTTTCGTTTAAAAAATCGCCGTTGGGTGTAAAGGAAGCCGGAAAATATACATCTGTACATTCTACCGTAATATTCACACTATCCTCCGCCTTGCAACCCTCTGCATTTCCTACTTCAACAAAATACAACCCGGTTTGTGTAACGGTGAATGCCGGTGTAATACTTCCATCCTGCCAGCGATAGGATGCAAAATTTCCCGGCCTCAACACCAATTGCTGGCCGGGGCAAATCGTAGTATCTCTTCCAAGGGAAACACGGATATTCACATCAACAGCATCCACAAGGATATTATTAACGGAAGCATTGCATCCATTATTATCCGTTACCGTAAGTGAATACGTACCGGCAGGGAGCCCTGAAATATCTTCTGTAGCAGCGCTGTTAGACCAAGCGAACTGGAAGGGTGTTGTACCACCTGTTACAGTTACATTAACGGAACCATTTGTTTGTTGGCAGGTAGCCGGCGCAGCTTGTACTGCAATATTGATGGGTGCCGGGCCTGCTATGATAACAGAAGTAAATTCTGTACATGCATCGTTTGCCGAAACAGTCACCGTATAAGTTCCACCTGCAAGATTGCTGATAGAGGGAGTGGTTTGAACAGGTGTGGTATTCCAGCTATAATCATACGTTCCATTGCCGCCAACAACGGCTACAGAAGCAGACCCGTTTTGGTCGGTACTGCAAAGGTTTTGTCCGGTAACCGTTGGCGTTAGTCCGAGTATAATAACCCGTTTCGTTTTAACGGCCGGTGGGCCACTGGTGAAATTTACCGTAACCGTTACATCGTATGTTCCCGGCCCCGAAAAAGTGTGTAATGGATTCTCCTGGATAGAAGTATTGTTTGCTCCAGAACCAGGGTCATCAAAATTCCAGGATACGGTAGTTTGGCAGGGCAACGTGCTATTGTTAAAATCAACCGTATTATTTCCAACGCAATTGAAAGTAAAATCTGCAGCTACGGGTGGTGTTTCGCGGATCATGATATCATCAACAGCGAATCCTTCATAATTATTACAAATAGTTCCGGCACCGAATACAAATCGAAAAACTACTTTGCTTTGTCCGCCCAGGAATCCCATATTGTGTTTTGCAGTTAACCATTGGTTGCTACCCAATCCATTTGTACAATTAGAGGGGCCACCAGTTTGCACATTGCCCGACCAGCCCGGAACAAATCCAACAAACCGCACCGATCCCAGGTTATACCAATTTACAGCCTGGCAATTGCTGTTAGAGTTTTCTGTACCAAGCAGGGTCCAGCTCAGCCCTTCATCCAATGAATATTGTAAATGAACCCCGTCGAAGTCCCTTTCTGTTTCCCAAAAAACCTTCAAAACAATTTCGGGGTTTACCAGTGAAGTAAAATCAAAACAAGGGCTTTGCAGGTAGGAGTTTCCGCTATTATAATTTGCCCCTGATAAACCACCAACGATCCAGCATTTGTTTCCTCCGCCTGCCGAAGTGATCACCGATTTTGATCCGGGTACGATAGTTCCCCAATCCCAATGAACGGCAGAGGACCTCGCCCAGTTTCCATTACTGGCTTCAAAATCTTCATTATAAGGAAATACATTTATTGGAGCTGCACACTGGGCACCTAACTTTGTATATGCACAAAGCATCAGCATCGAAAGAAAAATCAGCTTTATCTGTTGTTGAAAGATCTGCATGCCGGCTATCCCATTGTGGAGGCGCAAAATTACAACCAAAAGAGCAGTTTTTCTTATAAAAAGCTGCCTGAAATGAGTAATTGATCTAACGCATAACGAGTTAGTTTATTGCATACGGGATACGAAATCAAACGATTATGGAATTCGTGATGTTAATGTGCAAAAAAGGGCTTACTTAATGCTTTTCCAGGATATCCATTACCGTTCCATACATCACTGCCGTGCCCAAAGCCAGGTCTTCGTAGGAAGCATATTCTAGCGGGTTATGGCTGATCCCGTCTTTACATCTTACAAAGATCATTGCATAATCGCAGGCATAAGATAGGGCCAGTGCATCATGAAAAGGGCCGCTCATTAATTCGGGTGCTTCAAGTGTTAGTTTTTCACAATTACGCCTGATCAGTTCTTTCATCCATCCGGCACAATACCTGGGTTCGCTGTTCGTATCTTCTTTGATGCTGTAAGTAAGTCCGCGTTTTTCACAAATGCTATGTATTTGCTTCATCAACTGCTCCTCATAACGGTTGCGTCTCTCCAAATCAATATCGCGTAAGTCTACAGTGAAAACAGCTTCTTCGGCAATGATATTCCTGCTCGCAGGGAAAACATTCATGGTAGCTACCGTGCCTACTGTAGGGTTTCCGGGCACCTGAGTTGCAATTTCATTGAGTGCCACGATAATTTCAGCTGCCCCTAACAACGCATCTTTACGCAAAGGCATTGGAACAGAGCCGGTATGCCCGGCAACACCCTTAAGCGTAACCGTTAGCCATAGCGGCCCAGATATACCTGTAACTACCCCAATAGGTTTTTGGGCTATATCAAGTACCGGGCCTTGTTCAATATGCAACTCAAGGAAACAATGAATGCTGCCGGGTTTGTATTCACTCTCTTTAAATTTTGAAGGGTCGCATCCAAAATCAATCAATGCCTGTTCGCGGCTAATACCGTCTTTATCGGTACGTTGCAGTTCACCAGGCTCCAGCTTGCCAAGAATACCACGGGATCCAAACAATCCTTTATTGAAACGCCAACCTTCTTCATCAGCAAAAGAAATTACTTCTATCGGCCTTTCGGGTTCAACGCCCTGTTCCTTCATTGACATCACAACTTCAATGGCACAGAGCACACCTGCCACCCCATCGAAACGGCCGCCATAGGGTTGTGAATCGAGGTGCGACCCCATCATCAAAACCGGGAGGGAAGGATTTTTGCCTTCGAGCCTTCCAATCAGGTTGCCAAAATGATCGATCCTGGTTGTCATGCCTGCTTCCTGCATCCAGCCCGAAGCCAGGATAAATGCTTCTTTCTCAATGGCTGTCATGGTTGGCCGGCAGGTACCGGTTTCACCCATCTTTCCAATTAAACTCATCGCTTCAAAATGGTGCTGAAGCCTTGCTGCATTGATTATCACAGTTTTACTTTTTTGTAAATATATAAGAATAAGTAAAACAAAAATCTGGATGTGGCCTTAAGCAACCTTCAACAAAGGAAAACCGTATATGCTGAAAGATTATCTTTGTGCACTTCAAAATTCGATGATGAAAAAAATTTATTTGCTGCTAACCGCCATGTTGAGCATGGGAATTTCGTTTGCTCAATTGAGCCCTGCTGAAGACTATAGTTGTGTTAACAAATGCAGCCATACCCGGTTGGCTGCCCGGCCCGAACAGGCAACCTATTTTCAGTATGGCTCAATGAATAAATACGATGTAACCTACCTCAAATTGGATATTGCTGCAGAAACTGCCAGCAGGTTCATCTCGGGCACAGCTTTAACCAGGGCAAAGGTAATTGCCCCCCTTGATTCTTTTATCACAGAATTAAGGTCGAATATGGTGGTTGATTCAGTTTTCATCAACGGCGTCAAAAAAGCGTTTACACGTGGGGGTGACCACCTTTTTGTATCCCTCGCCCCAGCAATACCGGCAGGGTCTGAAGTAGAAGCATTGGTTTACTACCAGGGCACTTCCAACAGCAATGGTGTGTTTGCAGGAACAAATGCGAGCAATGGATTAAACTATACCGCTTCGTTGTCGGAGAGTTACCAGGCAAGGGAATGGTTCCCCGCCAAACAGTTTTTACAGGATAAAATTGATTCTGCTGATATCTGGGTAACTACCAGTGCCGTAAACAAAGTTGGCTCTAACGGATTGTTGCAGGGTGTAGACCCATTGCCTGGTGGCAAAAGCAGGTACCGCTGGAAAACCATTTACCCGATGAGTTATTATATGCCAAGCATTGCCGTAGGAAATTATCTTGAATACTTAAACTACGCTAAGCCGGCTGCTATGGCCCCCGATTCTATCCTGGTTCAGCATTATGTAGTAGACAACAGTACTTATTTTAATTCAGTTAAAACCAATATTGATAAGACCCCACCTTTTATTGAGAAATTAAGTGATTTGTATGGATTGTATCCGTTCAAAAATGAAAAGTATGGCCATGCACATGCTTCTATCGGCGGAGGAATGGAACATCAAACGATGAGTACCATGGCTGGATTCGGCTCCACTTTAATTGCCCATGAACTGGGCCATCAGTGGTGGGGCGATAATGTAACCTGCGCCAGGTGGAATGATATCTGGCTCAATGAAGGCTTTGCCAGCTATTCGGAATATTTGTTGATTGAAAAATTGCCTGCCCTTTTTTCTGGCACACTACCGGGACCATATATGCAAAATATTCACAACAGCGTTATGAGTGTGGCAACCGGAAGCGTATTTGTTCCGGAAGCATCTGTATACGACGAAGGCAGGATATTCAGTGGCCGTTTGAGTTACAACAAAGGCTCTGCCATCATCCACAACCTTAGGTTTGAAATGCAGAACGATAACCTTTTCTTCCAGGCATTGCAGGATTTTCAACAGCAATATAAAGACAGTGTTGCTACTGCAGAAGATTTCAGGGTAGTGGCCGAAGCTGCCGCAGGTAAAAGCCTTACAGGGTTCTTCAATCAATGGTATTACGGTGAAGGGTACCCTACATTTAACATCACTTATTTCAGGCCCAATAGCGACTCCCTGTTATTATTGGTTAATCAAACAACCAGCGCCCCTGGTGTAACGC
>JBPOHG010000063.1:0-5326 GCA_052035835.1 Bacteroidota bacterium
GTACCGCTGCGGGTTAGTGGCAATTTAAAATATTCATATACCGGTTCCACGACGGTGTAGGGGGTAGAAATTTTTTTCTTTTTCTTTCCCTTGCCTTTGTACGTTACTTTGTACCGGGTAACTGATTTGCTGCCAATTTGACGGAGGCCGGTCTTCAGCGGGCCCGAATCGGCGTGTATGCATAGAAACAAATCGCCTTTATTGTCATTTGCAATTTTTGCTTTTTCCCTGGGGTCCTGAAATACATCTGTTGTACGGGTAGGCACAACGTTTACTTCTGGCATTTGTTTTTTTAATTCGGCTACCAGCTTTTTTGAAATGGCCAGTGTAACATCTTTTTCTTTTGAACGCAATGAATTTTCATACTGGCCAACTGCACCCACATCATTTCCACCATGCCCGGCATCTACAATAATCGTTTTTAATTTTTTTACCTGTTGTGAGAAAGCAGCAGGGGAGATGACACATAAAAACAGCCAAGTGAGAGCGAATGTTAATCGGGGTTTCAGCATTGTTATCTCGGGTTTTTTGATTGGGTAATGTATTTGTGCATTTATTCACAAATACATTATGGTAATATAGTTATTTTTGTCACTTACAGCTATGAACCATTACTACAAAGGTAAGGCAAAAAACACATTAGCCTGGCTTTCGGCAACACTGCTCATGATAATAACGTTGTATGGCAGCGCTTATGATGCTAAAATGCGTTTTTTTCACATTAGTTTAACGGCTGATACCCTTCCTGAGAATAAAAAGCCCATGGCCGACAGCGGATTAGACAAAGATATCCGCCCCTTGTTTAATGATGCAGCTAAGCCCATAAAAAAGAATGATACCATCCCTTCCAAAACAGATACCATCCAGGTTCCAACGGTTGATACGCTGAGTTACAAAGCTTCTAAGGATTCACTCACTGCACCTGTTAAATACCATGCCGATGATTCACTGGTGTTCGACGTGCCGGCTAAAAAAATGTACCTGTATGGGCGGGAATCACAGGTCGCCTACATTGATAACGAACTAACGGCACCGCATATCGAGTTTGATCAAAACAGCAGCCTTGTGAAGGCATACCTCGAAAAAGATTCCCTGGGCAATGTGATCGCATTTCCAACTTACATCCAAGGTGATTTTAAGTCGATCAGCGATAGCATCACTTTTAACATGAAAAACGGGAAAGGGATGACCAAGGGCACGTATACTCAGCAGGGAGAAATGTATGTGTACGGAGAGAAGATTAAAAAAGTAGGCCCCGATGTTTTTTATGCTTTAAGAGGCAGGTTCACTACCTGTAACCTGGATACGCCTCACTTTGCTTTTGTAAGTAAGAAAATTAAATTCATCAATAAAAAATGGGCTTTTACTGGTCCGGTACATCCCGAGTTTGAAGGGGTGCCATTGCCCATCCTGCTACCATTTGGTATTTACCCGCTCACCCAGGGGCGGCACTCTGGTTTTATTGCACCAAGTTTTACGGCAAATGATCAATTGGGGTTGGCACTGGAAGGATTGGGGTATTACAAAATCCTGAGTGAGAACTGGGACATTATTGCCCGGGGAACCTTGTATTCTTATGGTGGGTGGACGATCAATGCCAGCCCCAGGTATTATAAGAAATACCGGTACCAGGGAAGCATGTCTTTTGATATGCAGCGTTTCAAAACAGGGTTTAAGGGCGATCCCGATTTTTCAACGAATCAAACTTTCAATATCCGGTGGTCGCATAGTGCTGATAGCAAGGCAAGGCCTGGGGTGAGTTTTTCTGCCAACGTAAATGCAGGAAGCAGCAAATTCAACTCGCAGGTCCCCAACAGCCCAACAAGGAATTTTACCAACCAGCTTAATTCTTCCATCACTTATGCGAAAGTGTGGAAGGATAAGCCTTATAACCTTTCGGTGAGCGCCAATCACAACCAGAATACCAATCAGCAGTTGATAAATATTAACCTGCCGGATGTTGCCTTCAATGTGAATACCCAGTACCCGTTCAGGCGCAAAGAGGCCATTGGGGAATACAAATGGTACGAGAACATCGGCATCGCATTAAATACAAATGCCAAAAGCCTTACTTCATTTTATGATAGTACCGGGGCCGATATTGGCGGGCAAATCGTAGATAACCTTCGCTGGGGGGCTTCACACAATGTGCCCATTACATTGTCATTGCCGTCGATTGGTCCGGTGCAGGTAGCCCCCTCCGTTAGTTACCAGGAGCGATGGTACCACGAAAAATTCATTCGTAACTGGAATGCAGTTGAGAAGAAGCTGGACACAACCATTCAAAAAGGCTATTATACGGCCCGGGATATGAGTTTTTCTTTATCGGCTACTACAAGGGTATTTGGTTCCTTTACTTTTAAGAAAAGCAGTAAAGTGCAGGCCATCAGGCATGAGATCAGGCCAAGCATATCTTTAAGTTATAAGCCGAACTTTAACAGTGCCAGTTATTATACCACCCAGGTGGATACTTCGGGCAGGGTAGAAAAAAGCACCTATTATCAGCGCAGTGTTTATGGTGCGTTCTCCGATACCAGGTTTGCAGGATTGAGTTTCAGTATCGACAATGTTTTGCAAATGAAAGTGCGCAACAAGAAAGATACCAGTGCCGATGCACAGAAAAAAGTTTCTTTGATTGATGGGTTGAGCATTTCGGGGAATTATAATTTCCTGCTCGATTCCTTCCGGCTTTCTACACTTAATGTTTCTGCAAGGAGCAACCTGTTTGAGAAAATCAGTATAACTGCCAGTGCTATTTTCGATCCGTATCAAACGTCTGCCGACGGGCGAAGGATCAATAAACTTGTATGGTCTAAGAAACCATTGTCGCTCGGTACGCTGATGAGTGGGGGAGTTTCCCTGCAAAGCCAGTTCAGGGGGGGCGATAAATCTGCGAAATCCACATCGGGCAACAACATGAATAATATGGCCGATCCTTCCCGTAATATGAACGGGATGCCGCTGGATGAATATCAGCAGGAAGCTACCTATATCCGTAATAACCCGGGTGAGTTTGTAGATTTTTCCATTCCATGGGATGTTAGTTTTTCTTATTCGTTGCGCTTTTCCAAAACCAGGACCACATCGGGTTTCTCTACGAATTTCTTTCAGGATGTGAACTTCAATAGCTCTGTAAACCTCACCCCCAAATGGAAAGTGGGTATCAATGGTTCTTATAATATTACGTTGAAGGAGTTGGGCGTATTGTCTATGTACCTTTCGCGAGACCTGCACTGCTGGCAGATGACGATCAATATGTCGCCGGTGGGACGATACAAATTTTTCACCATCAACATCAGCCCTAAATCAAATCTCTTGCGTGACCTGAAGGTTAACCGTACCCGTTACTTCTATGAGCCATAGAAAACAATTATTGGCTGGTTAAGCTACAATAGGCATTCCACATCATCGTGAATACTTCCTGGTTGAGTTCTTTAGCTGTTTTCCCTTCGGGCCTAACAGGTGGAAGAAAATGCATGCCTAGTTTAGTAGGGAGGAGGTAAAATGTTTTATGAATCGGCATTGCTTTTTTGGTGCCGGTGATGATGCACGGGATCACCGTTGTATTGGTTTCTGTAGCCAGTTTAAATGCTCCATCGTAGAATGCTTTCAGGGGTTCACGGGTCCTGTTTCGGGTACCTTCGGGATAAACAGACATGTGCATGCCTTCTGCCAGCACCCTTTTCATTTCTTCATAGCTGCGGATACGGCTTTGTTCATTTTTACGGTCAACCAAAATGGCCCCGCGTTTATAAAAAAGCCCGAACAGCGGCACCTTTGCAAAAGAAGCTTTGGCAATTGTTTTATTGCCTCCGGGTACAAAAGGGGCAGAGAGGGGCACATCCAGTAATGCATTGTGATTAAAAGTGATGATATAACTTTTGCCCTTTACAAAATGTTCGTTGCCGGTAATCCTTACCGGGCAGCCCACCAGGAAGAGCCAAACCCTCATCCATATTTTTGAAACAAGAATGAAGAAGTCCTGTCCTTTTTTTTCATTTCTAAAAAGGTGCGAACACATCGAGGGGATAAAAATGAGGAGGAATGTGCCTGCGAAACTGATCAGCCCCCAAAAAGCCCAAATGCGTGCAAATATGTTTTTAATGATGTTCATGTCGTCGTTTATTCGTTAACGTTGCTAATTGATCAGCTTCCAGTCAATGGGCGGGTGGCCGTTCTTTATTAGTATTTCATTTTTTTTTGAAAAATGCCTGCATCCAAAAAAACCTTTGTCGGCCGAAAAGGGGGAGGGGTGGGCTGCTTTCAGGACAACGTGTTTGGTTTCATCGATGAGCGCCTGCTTTTCCTGGGCAAACTTTCCCCATAAGATAAATATGATCCCTTTTTTGTCATCAGAGATTTTTTGGATAACCGCATCGGTAAATTCGGCCCATCCATATTTTGCATGGCTGAAAGGTTCTCCTGCACGTACAGTAAGCGCTGCATTTAATAATAAAACCCCCTGATCGGCCCATTTGGTGAGGTTGCCATAATCGTTTGGCATTTTTGCCCCGGTATCTTTCTCAATCTCTTTAAAAATGTTAACCAGCGAGGGAGGTGGTTTTATACCTGTTGGCACAGAGAAACTTAAGCCATGCGCCTGACCGGGGCCGTGATAAGGATCCTGTCCTATAATCACAACCGCTACCTTATCAAATGGAGTGGTATTAAAGGCATTGAAAATCAATGGGCCTGGAGGATAGATGGTTTTTCCCTGTAATTTCTCCGTCTTCAGGAAAGTGACGATTTGCTGAAAGTATGTTTTTGAAAACTCTGCTTTTAATACTTCTTTCCAGGATGGGTGGATTTTTACATCCATGCTTATAGTTTAGGGGACAAAAATGCGCAAAAACCATGAAAGGGAACGAAAAAAGCGGGATTACCCGCTTTTTATAGTGATTCGGATTGGATTCGAACCAATGACCCTCAGCTTAGAAGGCTGATGCTCTATCCAGCTGAGCTACCGAACCAGGATGCAGCAAAGCTATTTTTGGGCTGCAAATATAAGGCTTTCATGTTGTTTTGCGGCAAGAGACGGATAACTCTTTAGAGTAGTTTACAGACAGTATAGGGGATTTAGCGATTTTTTTTTAGCGGATAAATTATAATATTGTTAAAAATCCCTTGATTGGTATGGTTTTAGACGTTACATTTGCTTTTTAAAGCTCCGTGACTATCGCCGGATCTACACATGAGAAAAAACTTTTTTAATTAAAACTAGCATTTATGAAACAAAAACTTACACTGATCTTATCTTTCCTGGCAATGGCGGGAGGCGCATTTGCTCAGAAAGGTAAAAGCACCTTCGACAAAAGGGGCTTTGTTG
>JBPOHG010000229.1:0-12176 GCA_052035835.1 Bacteroidota bacterium
CCATCATGATGTCTAATGTTGAGGAGCCTGCGCTGCAGGACGAAACAGAAGAATTAAGGCGCCGGGCTGCGGAAAGGATAGCGAAACTGCGAAATTTATCGTTTAACATCAACGCATCTGATCCTAACAATGAGTTTGAAACGGTGCCGGCATACCTTCGCCGCAATATGGATCTTTCCAATAATATTGCTGATGTTGAATCTTTCTATAGCAACTACACGGTAAAATCCGACGATAACAACCAGGCTGAAATCAGCACCATCAACACCTTTTTAGACGGGAAAAAACCAGATTAACCAACCGGGGCAACCCCGGCTACAATATATTAGGCTATGCCTGACCGTTGTGTTTGTAATTACTGTTTGTATGAGGCCCCTTTCAACAGAAAGGGGCTTTTTTTGCGTTCAAACGGTTGCGTTGGCTGCCCAGACAGCCCCAAAAAAGAAGCCGAAGGGGTTGCATCGTCCCGGAAGATATATTTTCCTTTTATTTATGTTTTCCATATACATTTGTACAGATTTTTGCCGTCGCCCCGGCAACTTACCGAAAATTCACTTTTGTGGGAAAACACAACATTAACAAGGTAACCGCTGCCGGATTATTAATCGCACTGGGTATTATCTACGGAGACATCGGTACATCGCCACTCTACGTATTCAATTCAATCATTAAGGATCGTGTAATAGACAGGGAACTGATCCTGGGAACCTTGTCGCTAATTATTTGGACGATCACCCTTCAAACAACCCTTAAATATGTTATTCTTGTTTTAAGGGCCGACAATAAAGGAGAAGGAGGTATTTTTTCTCTGTTTGCCCTGGTACGCCGCCGGAAAAAATGGCTGGTTATTCCTGCAATGATTGGTGGCGCTGCATTGCTTGCCGATGGAATCATTACCCCCCCCATTTCCATTACTTCTGCCATAGAAGGATTAAAGGAATTGCCACGGTTCAGGGATATGGATAATAATACCGTTGTATATATTGTTCTCGGAATTATCTCGGTTTTCTTTTTTGCGCAACAATTTGGCACTTCTTCCATTGGTAAACTGTTCGGCCCCTTCATGAGTGCCTGGTTTATCATGCTCGCGGTACTCGGTATCATACATATTACCGACGACATGAGTATCTTCCAGGCATTGAATCCTTATCACGGTATTCACTTTCTATTTAATTATGAAGAAGGATTTTGGTTATTGGGGGCAGTTTTCCTTTGTACCACAGGGGCAGAAGCGTTATATAGTGACCTGGGGCACTGCGGAAGGGGCAATATCCGTATATCATGGATTTTTGTAAAATCATGTTTGCTGATCAATTATTTTGGCCAGGGTGCCAGTTTATTAAAACATCATTCGGGCCAATTGCTCAACCAGGCTACCCGGGAAGCAGAAGGTATCAATGCTTTTTACGACCTAATGCCTCAATGGTTCATTGTTCCGGGGGTAATCATAGCCACATCTGCGGCCATCATCGCAAGCCAGGCCATGGTATCTGGTTCGTTTACACTTATCAATGAAGCCATCCGTTTGAACCTCTGGCCTAAAATGAAAATTAAATTCCCTTCAGAAGCCAAAGGCCAGTTGTTTATTCCAGGTATTAATTTTCTTTTGTTCCTTGGTTGTGTTGGCGTAGTCTTGTATTTCAGGGAGAGTAGCCGGATGGAAGCTGCTTATGGTTTGGCCATCATCACTACCATGACAATGACATCCATTCTTTTTGCAAATTTTATGGTTTTGCATCGGGTGAATTCTTTGTTGATTTATTTGTTCCTGGCTTTTTACCTCACTGTTGAAGTGGCATACCTCATTGCATTGATGGATAAATTCGTACATGGAGGTTATATCACACTGATCATTGGAGGCGCTCTTTTTGCTGTCATGTATATTTGGTACAGGGCACGTAAAATCAAAAACCGCTATGTAGAATTTGTGAGAGTGGAGGAGTATATACCAAAACTTGAAGAACTCAGCAATGATTCTTCTGTTCCAAAATATGCTACTCACCTCGTGTACCTAACCAGTGCCAACAACCCAAAAGAAATTGAACATAAGATCATTTACAGCATTCTCCGCGGTAAACCCAAGCGTGCAGATATTTACTGGTTTGTACATGTGCATACGATAGACGACCCTTATACCTGTGAGTATTCGGTAGAACATATTATTCCAAACGATATTATCAGGGTAGAATTTAAACTCGGTTTCCGTATACAGCCAAGGCTTAACCTGATGTTTAAAAAAGTGGTGGAAGACCTGGTGGCCAACAGGGAAGTGAATATTACAAGCCGTTACGAAAGCCAGCAACGTAATAATATGGTGGGCGATTTCCAGTTTATTGTAATGGAGAAATTCCTGAGCCAGGATAACGAACTGCCATTCTTTGAAGACGTTATCATGAAATTGTATTTCTGGTTGAAAGAGCTCAGCGTGAGCGAAGAAAGAAGTTTTGGACTCGAGCAAAGCAATGTGGCTGTTGAAAAATTCCCATTGGTAGTGGCACCAGTGAGCAAACTCAAACTCACCAGGACATGGGAGAATGAGGATGAAATTTAATCTTTCATGCAATCCTACACTGTTTCCGAATTAAAAGTAGCCATAGCAGCAGGTGAATCTTTTCAACTTATTGATGTAAGGGAATCGTTTGAACATGATACCTTTAACATTGGTGGCACGCTCATCCCCTTAAGTGATATATTTGATAACGTATCGCTCATTAACCCTCAGGGAAAAGTGATTTTATATTGCCAGAAGGGGATCAGAAGCCAGATCGCTATTCAACGCCTTCAGCAAAAATATGGCTTCACAAATCTCTATAACCTGATTGGCGGAATGGAGGCCTGGAAAAAGCAGCATCCATAATTACCATTCCTGTTTCTATGCTAATTCCTTATCTTAACTGAAAGTAGAAAGTTGAACCCAACAGTATTATATGTATTAGGCGGTTATGCGCTGTTGCTGATCATTGTATACCTGGTACAGGAGCGTTTTATTTTCAAGCCCGAAAAATTAAAACAGGATTTTGTTTACAAATACGACGCTCCATTCAAAGAGCTTTTTTTTGATATCGAGCCGGGCGTTCGCATCAATGGGCTCCATTTTAATGTAGAGAAACCCAACGGACTGGTTTTATATTTTCATGGCAACAGCAGGAGTATCAAAGGATGGGCGAAATATGCGAAGGATTTTTACAGGTACCAGTATGATGTTGTGCTGGTAGATTACCGGGGCTTTGGGAAAAGTACCGGTAAGCGTAGCGAAGAACGAATGTTGAAGGATATGCAGTTTGTTTATGATACACTGGCAGTACAGTACACCGAACAGCATATAATAGTATACGGACGAAGCCTGGGTAGTGGTTTTGCCGCAAAGATCGCCAGTGATAATAAACCCAGGTATTTGATCCTGGATGCACCTTATTTCAGTTTCAGGAAAGTAGTTGAAAGGTTCCTGCCCATCCTCCCAACTCGTATCCTGCTCAGGTATCATTTACGTACCGATCAATGGATCAAACAGGTTAACTGCCACACTTATATTTTACATGGAACAAAGGATTGGCTAATTCCCATCAGCAACAGTGAAAAATTGCAAGCGATCAACCCGAGGAAGATAACATTGATCAGGATCAATGGAGGTGGGCATAATAATTTACCTTCGTTCCCCGAGTACCATAATTTCATCAGGGATATT
This sequence comes from Bacteroidota bacterium, assembly GCA_052035835.1. Taxonomy (GTDB): domain Bacteria; phylum Bacteroidota; class Bacteroidia; order Chitinophagales; family Chitinophagaceae; genus Ferruginibacter. The sequence goes on from JBPOHG010000229.1 coordinate 3,686, forward strand.
CTACAGTATTAAGCAATTATTCATGCAACAAAAAGAGGAAAATCCAATCATTCGTAAGCCTAGAACAAAGCGCTGGGTATTGTGGGTGCAAATCATCATCATTGTTTACTGCATTATTGGAATTGCTTTGTATTATTTGCAGGACCGTTTTCTTTTTCACCCGGTGAAGTTGCCGTCTACCCACCAATTCTCTTTTGATGTCCCCTTCAAGGAAATGAGCATTCCTTTTAATGCAGAGGATACCTTGAGCATGGTGCAGTTTTTTCCAAAAGACAGTATTCGAAAAGGGATAGTGATTTATTTCCATGGAAATATGGAGAACATTCAACGGTATGCACGATTTACGCATTTGTTTACTTCGAAAGGATATGAGGTTTGGATGCCCGATTACCCGGGATTTGGCAAAACAACGGGTGAAAGAACAGAAGAAAAATTATATAGCCAGGCTTACCAGGTAAAAAGGCTGGCAGAAAAAAAATATTCTGCAGATAGTATCATTGTGTATGGAAAATCTTTTGGTACTGGGCTGGCCGCTTATGTGGCTTCAACAGGCAACCAACGGTCACTCATACTCGAAACGCCTTATTATAGTATCCCCGACTTATTTGGCCGGTACGCATTCATGTATCCCACTTCTTATATGGCCCATTACAAAATCCCGGCAGGCAAATATTTACAGGATGTACGTTCACCGATCGTAGCGTTTCATGGAACTGAAGACGAAGTGATCCCCCTGGCATGTGCCGAAAAACTGAAACGGGCTTTTAAGCAAACCGACCGTTTTATGACGATAAAAGATGGAAAGCACAATAATATCCCGGATTCGAAGATTTACCAACAGGTAATGGATTCTTTGTTACGCTGATCAAATTTCTTTCAACCTGGTAATCCTGTTGGAAACGGTGAGTTCATACCTGCCTCCGGTTTTTACTGCTACATTTTCGTTGCCATGGCTGATGGGGAAACCGTAACATACAGGGATATCATACCCCACAATGATATCTGCAATCAACTGTTCTATGTTTTTTCCAAAAGGGCGGGTAGTGTCTTTCATATCTGTGAAACCTCCAATGATCAGTCCGGTGATCGCCGCAAATTTTCCGCTTCGTTTAAGTTGGTACAACATTCTGTCTGCATTGTACAGATATTCGCCGATGTCTTCAATAAATAAAATGCAGCCGTTGGTCTTCATATCTGAAGGAGTACCCGTGATATTGGCAAGTAAAGCCAGGTTTCCTCCCACCAGCATACCTGTAGCTTTTCCTGTTTTATTCAACAGGTGGGCCGGGGCCGTATAACTGTTCTTTTTTCCCGTAATAATTTTTTTCAGTGAGCGGATGCTCTCCGGGGTTACCGATCCATTGTTAAAAGCTGCAGCCATTGGCCCATGTATGGAAGCGATCCCATACCTGCTTAAAATATGGTTATGCATGACTGTTATATCGCTGAATCCAATTAACCATTTTGGGTTTTTCCTGAATTTTTTAAAATCGAGTTGGTCTATGATCCTACCCATTCCATATCCGCCGCGGCCAAAGAGGATGGCATGAATGCCCGGGTCATCGAGCATGGCCTGCAATTCGTTGCGCCTGTCTTCATCGGATGCACTGAAGTAATTTTTCGAACGGCTGCCCAGCGTTTTTCCAACCATTACCTGGTATCCCCATCGTTGCAAAGTTTGAATACAGGCTTCGGCTTTGGAGGCTTCCATAAACCCTGCGGGGCAGGTAATGCCAATGGTATTTCCTTTTTGGAGGTAAGGCGGGTAAATGGCCATATTAATTCCTGAGTGGTTTACCGGTTTTTAAAATACTTTGAATCCTTTCGAGTGTCTTTTTCTCGGCTGTAAGGCTTAAAAAGGCTTCCCTTTCAAGGTCAAGGAGGTATTGTTCGGAAACAAGTGTTTGTTCACTAAGATCGCCGCCACACATTACATAAGCCAGTTTCCTGGCTACAGTAACATCATGGTCGGTTGCATAGTTGCCCCTCCACATGCCATGAATCCCAGCGTGCATGGCCCCCAGCGCCGAACGGCCAAGTACCCTGATATCAGTTCGTTGTACCGGCATTACATAGCCATCATCGTATAAATCAATCACCGCTTGTTTGGCTTCAGCGATACGCCTTCCGGTGTTGATGCTAATGGCGTCTATCCCTTTACGGTATATGCCAATATCAAATGATTCGTGTGCAGAAGTGGCTACTTTTGCAGTAGCAATGTTGAGGAACCTGTTTTGTAACGTAATGGTTTCGGGTTCGCCTTGATGCATTTCATCTGCAGCACGTAATACAAATTCTTTGGTGCCGCCTCCGCCTGGTATTACACCAATGCCTACTTCCACCAACCCTGTATAGGTTTCAGCAGCTGCCACCACTTTATCGGCATGCAGGCAAATTTCACAGCCTCCGCCGAGTGCCAGGCCGTGTGGAGCCAGTACTACAGGGATACTTGAATAACGAACCCGCATCATGGTGTTCTGGAACATGCGGATCGCCATGTCAATTTCATCATAATCTTGTTCTATCGCCAGCATAAAGATCATGCCTACATTGGCACCAGCACTGAAATTTGCCCCATCATTGCCAATCACAAGCCCTTTGAATTTCTCTTCTGCCAATGAGATTGATTTTTGTATGCCCTCCAACACTTCGCCACCTATGCTTCCCATTTTTGTATACCACTCAAGCCCCAGGACATCATCGCCCAGGTGATAGGTACGGCATGCACTGTTCTTCCACAATGTTTGGTTTTCGAAATTTTTCATTACGATGAAAGCGTCCCCGCCCGGTAGGGCCTTATATGTTTTGCTACTTACGTCATAGCATAAACGCTTTCCGTTTTCTGTTTTGTAGAACTGTTTATTTCCGGCTGAGATCATTTCATCAATCCAAGTGGCAACCGGGTACCCGGCAGCTTTCATCGATTCGGTCGTTTTTACCAGGCCCATAACATCCCAGCTTTCAAATGCGCCAATCTCCCAACCAAAGCCAGCCATCATTGCATCGTCAATACGGTACAACTCATCACTTATTTCGGGAACCCTGTTTGAGATATATGAAAAGAGGGCGTAATGAAATTTTCGGTAGAAATCACCCGCTTTATCCTGGCCCGTAACCAATGTTTTGAGCCTGGTCTTTAAGTCTTCAATAGGCTTTGCAGCTTCCAGTGTGGCAAATTTTGGTTTTTTACGTGCTTCGTATTCAAGCGTTTTTACATTCAACACCTGGATGTCTTTAGAGCCATCGGCCGCTTTTACTTTCTTGAAAAATCCTTGTCCGGACTTATCCCCCAGCCAGTTTTTTTCAATCATTTCATTGAGCCATCCCGGGATATTGAACATAGCTCTCGCTTCATCGGTAGGGCAGTGATCATATACCCCTTTAGCAACTTTCACCAGTGTATCTATTCCTACCACATCAGCGGTACGGAATGTGGCAGATTTAGGCCTCCCAATCACCGGACCAGTAAGTGCGTCTATTTCATCAACGGTTAAGCCGAGTTCGTTCATGCTATTCATTATGGCCATCATGCCAAATACACCAATCCGGTTGGCAATGAAAGCAGGCGTATCCTTACATAGCACAGTTGTTTTTCCTAAATAGAGGTCCCCATAATGCATCAGGAAATCTATCACTTCAGGATCGGTGTGTGGTGTTGGGATGATTTCGAGCAAACGCAGGTATCTTGGCGGATTGAAAAAATGCGTTCCACAGAAATGTTTTTTAAAATCATCTGATCTTCCTTCTGCCATCAGATGTATAGGTATCCCCGATGTATTGCTGCTAATCAACGAACCTGCTTTCCTGTATTTTTCAACTTCAGTGAAAACCTGTTGTTTGATATCCAGCCTTTCTACCACCACTTCAATGATCCAGTCGGCACCAGCAATATCTTTCATGTTATCGGTAAAATTGCCTGTTGTGATCTTCTTCGAAACATCTTTATGGTACACCGGCGATGGGTTCGATTTGAGCGCTGCTGCCAGGGCATCATCTACGATTTTGTTCCTTTCCTTTATACTTGCTCCGTCGGGTAAGTCTTTAGGGGCAATGTCTAATAACAGTACAGGCAAACCGATTCCTGCAAAATGGGCTGCAATTCGGCTCCCCATTACCCCACTTCCTAAAACGGCTACTTTTTTAATGGTTCTTTTAGCCATGGTCATATTAGTTAGTTAAACAACTATTTTTATCGAAGATAGTTTTTATGCCTGAAAAATGAACAATAAAAACAACAATTATGGCACCCGGATATACTTAAAGGCATGCCTGAAACGTTGTTAAACGCTGAGGGCTTTTATTCTACTAATGTTGCGATAACCCATTCTTTATTAGTCTTTTTTGTAATGGGTTAGCAATAAAGGGGCCCTTTAAAATGTCTTATAATCCTATGAACCAGCTTCATGCCATAGCCACTCATTTGCAACGCAACCATCTAACGGTTAGCTATAAGGCACCCAATACTTTGAACGAGTTTCTGCTACATTTACCCGACGTGGTAATTGTAACCAGCCCCGAATTTATCATTAAGTCTATTAACCATGCTGCTGAGTCGTTTTTTGGTGTACAGGCGGCTCATTTTATAGGCACTGTGCTGGAGCAATCGGTGCAATTCGAATTCAGGCATCAGAAACGGGAAGATGTGCTTTCGGCTTTGCTAACTACGGGTGTTTGGAATGGGGAGATTGTTGTGCAGCGTTTCAATAACCAGGAACATATTTTTAATTCAAATGTTTCTTTGTTGTATGATGAACATGGGAAAGTGAGTTCCATTGTTTTGGTGAACCGAAATGTAACGGAGGAAGAGAAAAAAATCAAGGAATTACTTTCTGCGGAAAATAAATATAAGATTGTTGTAGAATCATTGTCGGAAGGAGTGATCCTCATCAATGCACAAGGTGTAATTATTACGGCCAATAAGAAAGCTGCGGAAATCCTGCACTTAGAAGCGGATGAGATGACAGGTAAAACCATTGCATCTTCAAACTGGCATACGATCCGCGAAGACTGGTCGGTATTCCCACAGGAAGAATTTCCTGCCTTCATTTCACTCACCAAAGGGATCCCTACCAATGATGTAGTCATGGGGATCAGCCGGGCAGGCCAGCCTGTTACCTGGCTTTCGATCAATTCAAGGCCCATTTTCAAAGATGGCGAATTTACGCCGGATGCAGTAGTGGCCACTTATAAAGATATTACCAAAGAAAAACTAGCAGCTGAAAGGCTCAGGAACAGCGAATTGATGTTTAGGAGTTTTATGACCAACAGCCCGATGCTAGCATGGATATATGATGAGGAAGGTAATTTCGTTTATGGTAACCCGTTATTTATAGAACGCACAGGAGGTGGGCCCGACGCCATTGGAAAACATATTTCTGAACTTACTACGCCAGGTATGGCCGAGTCGGTATTGGCCCGCAACAGGCAAGTAATGCTCAGTGGTGAATCGCTGATCACCGAAGATGAGTTGGTGTTGAAAGATGGCACGGTGAAGTATTTTCTCGCCAACTGGTTTGTATTACCTGGCACAGGGAAAAGGCTGATTGGTGGCCACGCCATTGATATTACAGAGCGTAAGAATGATGCACAAAAGATCGCAAAGATGCATGAACGCTTTACGTATGTTGTAAATGCGAGTACAGATGCCATCTGGGACCTTGATTTAAGAACAGGTGAAGTGTACCGCAGCGATGCATTTGCAAAAATTTCGGGGTATACAAAGGAGCAGATAGATAGTAATCTCGACTGGTGGTTTGATAAAATACACCCCGATGATAAGGAGCGGGTGTTTAATAAAGTGGAGTCGGGTTTATTGAACAAAGTAACGAACTGGGAAGATGAATACCGTTTCCTTCATGCCGACGGGCACTATATCCATATTTATGACAAAGGGTTCTCCATTTTCGAGCAGGATATTCCGGTGCGTCAAGTAGGGTCGATGACTGATATCACCGAACGTAAAAGCCTGGAAGAACAGTTATTGAATGAGCAGGTACAAAAGCAAAAACTGGTAAACCAGGCTACGATCAGTGCGCAGGAAGAAGAACGCAACCGCATCAGTGGCGAGTTGCACGACAATGTAAACCAGCTGTTGATCAGCGCCAGGCTGCACATCGGAGTAGCCCGTAAAAACAAAGAAAATCAGGAAGAGTTACTCAATAAAGCCACTGAATATATACTCTCGGCAGTAGAGGAAATCAGGCACCTTTCTAAGCGGATGAATTCAAAAGTGGTAACTACCATCGGTTTGGTTGAAAGTATTTCGGATATTATTTATAATATGGAGAAATTGAACCAGATTAAAGTAGTTTCTGAAATCGACCGCAACCTGGTTTCAAAACTCAGTGCCGAACAACAACTAATGGTCTTTCGCATCGTACAGGAACAAACCAGCAATATCATCAAACATGCAGAAGCTACTACAGCTAATATATTGTTGATTGAACAAAACAATCATGCACACCTTGTTGTAAGCGATAACGGCAAAGGATTCGATAAGGAAAAGCAGGTGCTGCGAAGTACAGGGTTCATTAATATTTTTAACCGGGTAGATGCTTATAACGGGAAAGTAGAAGTTGTTACCTCTCCCGGTAAAGGATGTGCGCTGATTATTTGTTTTCCGATAGCATAGCTACTGTTTTTATGAAATAGGAAAGTCCGGCAGTAGTGCCGGACTTTTTATTAAGGGTTATTCTGTAAAATATTCCTCACCATTGATACCCACGTATCCTCTTTTGCCGGATGCGGTTTTTACAACCAGGTAAGGAACGGTAGGGTCCATGTGAATCTCACGGTATTTGGGCTGTATAACCCTGTTGTCTGTAAAATAATACCCTTTCAGTTGCTCATTGGAAGTAATTACAAAGCCTGCGTTGTCATAACTGATATCAGCAAACCCTGATGAAATAATATCCCTGTTTCTTACATCTTTTACATAAGTTTTTCCATCCTTTCTGATCAAGATATACTCGTTTCCGTCTATGCCATCCACAGATTTGAGCATACTGTATTCCGGGGCAATCGATGTAGAGCCATCCGGCATGAGAACGCCAAACATGCCCCCTTTGTTTACTTCCAGGAATGGCTGGTGTTTGTTCCTGTTCAGGCGGATGTTGCTGTATTCGAACGGTACAATTGTTTCAAACTTGCTGTTGAATACGCCATAACGGTTATCCTTAACGGCTATGTAGTAGGTTTCTCCATTATTGGTTGTTTGATAATCGTCTGCAATTTTATCAAACAGGTCTTTATTGTTGGGTAAGGAGTATTTTTTCTCTTCTGTTACGGTTAACAACGGCGTTTTGTTTTCAATGGCAGCAGCTTCGTTTATTGCCGGGCATTTTGCCATGCGGTTGCCTTTGGTGTTAATGCATATTTCATAGCCATTCGCTGCAGTGGAGGCGCCCGCAAACAATACGCTATCGCCACCAATTTTTCCTTCATTGGGCAGGTACCCTTTGCGAAATGGTTTGGCAACGGTAAATTTTGCTGGGATCACCAGTTTGCCTGTTTTATTGATATAGCCATACCGGTTGCCAATCTTTACTGCGGCATACCCTTCAGAGAACCATCCAGCTTCAGCAAAAGCCGGTTCAATAATTACTTGTTTGGAGGCAGTACTATAGCCCCACTTATCCCCCGAACGGTATGGTATAAGCGAAACATCTGTTTGTGCAATTGCCGGGATGGTTATCAATAGCATGCCCAATGCAGCAATCATGTTTGTAGCTTTCATCATTTTACATTTTTTGTTTGTTTGTAAAATGCAAATCCTTTACCGCTTTGTGAATGGGAGTGTTATTAATGGGAATTCTGCAATTGTGTAGTTGATTTATTCTGAAGGGAATAGTACAATTCTTATGCTTTCATCCTGCTGTAGCTGCCTGTTAAAAAAATAGGACACGATGCTAACGTAGCTTTTATCAACCCAGGTTAAAATGGGGTATTTGGGGAAAAATCTCTTCAAAATGGGATACTGAAAATAGTAACCTGAAACAGCAGATGAAGGGTATTGTTGTAAATTGTTTTTGATAGAATCAATTTGGTGCAACAATTCCTCTTCGTTTATTTCATAGGGGTTAAAGTAAGGGATGTAGTAACTGGTAAAAAATCCACTGTCGCAAAATTGTTTTAAATCTTTCGCAGTAGATGATTCTACTATGATTTTATTCTGTAGTTGGAATTTGTTTGCCAATGCCTGCATTGTTTGAAGCGACATGTTGGAATTATGTTCCTCCAGGTTTTTAAAATCGAACCAAACAGATGCATTTGGGAGTTTTGTTTGCAGGGCCGGCAATAAACTGTCGAGTGTAAGGCTGGATATAGAAGTAGAATCATGGTATACCCTAAAACAATGGCAACTGCTGTCGAAGTATACATCACATTCAATACCGGCTGTCGTTGCGGCCAAAGCATTTAACTGGCTGATTGTATTTACAGCCTTTGTCCATTTTTTTTCTTTAGAAACCAATAATTGCCTGCAAGGGTTGTT
>JBPOHG010000267.1:0-4834 GCA_052035835.1 Bacteroidota bacterium
ATAAAAAAGGAATGTCCAGTTAGAAGAAGCTCCCTCCTCCCACCACTTCATTCTCAATTCCATACTTTTTTTTCCATCATAATCATATTTGGCAACAAAGCGGCTTTTCATTTGCTGCAATTGCGGGGCATCATCGGCGCCAAAAAAAATGATCTCCCCATCTTCTTCTATCCAAAACACCTGGTGATAGGGCGAATGTGCATGCGTAAGTTCATGGCGGATATAGCCATCGATGCTGCCCTCCCCTTCTAAGAAATGTACATTGGGTGAACGATGCAGGATTTCAAATTCGGCAGGCGTATAGGATGGCTTCCCTTTTTCTGTAGCAAACGCCAGTTCCTGCTTGTTTACATAATAAGTGGCGTTGGGGAAGCTGATAAAAGTTTGCTTCAATATTTTATCTTCTTTGCTTACACCACCTGCATGGTCTTTATGTAAATGGCTTAACAATACTTTGGTTACGCTCAGGGGGTCTATGCCATGATCAACCAGGTTTTGATGTATTTGCAAAGTACCGTCGGGTAAACAAAAACCAAGGCCGGTATCGAGCAGGATGATGTCATTTTTTGTAACCACCACAAATGGCTGCACTTCAACCAGCAGGCTACCGAGCGGACGTTCCTGTAAATCGTCTTTCACTTTGTTGAAAGGCACAAACACTTTTGTTTTGTCGATGGTAAAACTGCCTTCGCTTAATGGAATGATCTTCATACTGCTGATTCAATGCTGAAATACAAAAATAACCACGAACAGCTTATGCATGGCAGAAAAGTATTTTCTTTGCAGGGATGTCTTTATATTTTGCATCCATCAACTCGGGCAGCAACGGCAATTGCTATTATGTGGGAACCCCAACTGAAGCTGTGCTCATAGATGCAGGCCTGTCGTGCAAAGAAACGGAAAGGCGTATGCGAAGCATCGGCTTATCGATGAACATCGTTAAAGCCATATTTATATCCCACGAACATACCGATCATATAAAAGGTGTTGCTTCCATTGCCAGGAAATACGGGGTGCCTGTTTATCTCAACCCGCTTACTTCCCGTTATTGCGAACGGTTCGTCCCACCGCCATATACACAAGCAATGCAGCCCGGTGATACCATCCATATTGGCAAACTATCGGTTACAGCTTTTTCTAAAATGCACGACGCTGCCGACCCGGTAAGTTTTGTAGTTGCCAACGAAACTACCAAAGTAGGTGTGTTCACAGATATTGGCATTTGTTGTGAAAGGGTGATACAGCATTTCACACAATGCCATGCTGTTTTCCTGGAAGCAAATTATGATGAAGAGATGCTTGCCAACGGACATTACCCCATTCATCTAAAAAACCGTATTAGGAGCGATCAAGGCCATTTGTCTAACAAGCAGGCACTGGATCTTTTTTTACAATACAGGCCTGCACACATGTCGCACCTGGTTTTGTCACATTTATCTAAAGAAAACAATAGCCCGCAATTGGTGGAAGACCTATTTCTCCGGGCCGGCACAGCTGTGAAAATCGTGGTGGCATCGAGGTATCAAACAAGTGATTTGTTTTGTACTGCTGCAACAGCCAACAGGGAGGTTCCTTTTACAAAGAAAAAAGCTGCACCTGTTTTACAGATGCAGCTCGAATTGTTTTCCTGATTTACCTTATTTCCTGTAGTATCTTGTCCTTAGGGTATTTTACCCGGTAACTAAACCTGATTTTCCTGCTTTCCCCTGGTTGCAATTTAATATCCCAGGTCATGATTCCCATTTCATTTACTTCATCGGGTTTGCCATTATCCGTTACCGTAACTTCTATTTCTTTTACCTTGCTGATGGGGTATTGGTCTTTGAGAGCCAGGGCCACTGCCTGTTTCTTATTATTTTTCACGGTGATTTCATAGGTAAACATTTCGGTCTTTGTATCACCTTTCCCTGTTTTGATATACTCTTTGATCAGTTTTCGATTTATGGCAATACGCTTGTCCCTTCCAAGCGACAGGTTCAACGTATCGGCTGTTGTATTGGGGTCGAGGAAGGATTTACCGAGGTAAACATTGTCCATAATGATGTTGGCTTGCCCGGGCATTAAGCTTAAACTATCCCAATTGTTCAACTGTGCCATCAGGAAGGCATCCTTGTCAACTTTAGGTATCGCAAAATGCTGGTAAGTAACAGGGATTTTTTCATCCTTGATGGTTACGCTGTATGCATTGCCATCGGAAGGAATATCATAAGGAAGGTCAATTTCAAAATTGGTATTGAGCTGGCTTTCTTTGAGTGTGGTGAAATTGCTAACGGTACTGATAGCGCCAGTGGTATTCACACTTTTTACCTCCGATAAAGTAAGTTTAGCAGCATCGGCCATCACCGGAACACTATAATTGGTCATGTTATTTTGCTGGATGGAATTATATAACACCGGCACATACAATTGCAGTTGCAATGGGCTGATAGCAGGCAGGGTGGTGCCCTGGTTAGGGTTGCTGGTGCTGAGGTTTAGTTTCACTGCATTCCAGTTTAAGCCGGTTGATTGAGACAGCATGGCTTTGTAAACCAGTTTAAATGAATTATCAATGGTTTTTACACGAATGTCGTAGGTAGGCACCCAACCTGCATTACGGGTATAATAACTAAGGTCGAAATCAACGGTACCGGCGCCTTTTGCCAGCACTTGCATAATCAACTGTCCCGTAGACTTAGGCAATTCGGGTTGAATTTGCTGTACCTGGGTTGCGTTGATGCGGTTGCTGATATCACGTACTTTTTCATCGAGTTCTATTCTTTGCTGATCGAGATCGTATAATTTATCCCGGATGTCTTTTACCTGAGCGGTATAGTAATTGGTGAGTTTGATCAATTCGGCGCTGCTGATATTTTGCTTATCGGGTGTAGTAAAATTATTGTCTATCAAAGCGCTGATCCTCCGCAATACGTCTTCCTGTATTGAATACTGGTTGCGCAAAGCGCCAATACGCTTTTGTAAGATCTTAATTGTGTCATATGACTTTGAGGGAGGGATAGGCGGAGTTGGCGGAACAGTTGGGGTGAAAATCCTGTGGTAATAAGAAAGGATGGTCACATTTTCGGGACAAGCCACCTGCAGGGTATTGATATCGGGTTGCAGGGCAATATTGCTGATCACCACCTGTTGCATACCGTTTACCAGGGTTGCTTTACTGCTATGTTGCAATTCGGCACCGTATCCGTAATAAACGGTGGCGCCTGTTAATCCGGCCTGAGTAGTAATGGTGTCTTTTTGTTGAGCATGGGTTACAAGTGCCGCCATAAAAAAGAGCAGCATGGTACATATTCTTTTCATATCATCTGATTTAGGTTCGGCATAAGGATGCACCTAATTCAGTGATTGCACAAACAGCACAAAAAAAATTATCGTAACACCATTTGCCTGTCGGCATCTAACCTGATCAGGATGAAGATCAGGATCGTAAAAGTGAGCAGGGAAGATCCGCCATAACTCATCAGGGGAAGTGTAATACCAATCACCGGTGCCAGGCCGATGGTCATACAAATATTAATAGCTATATGAAAAAAGAGGATCGCAGCCACCGAATACGCATACACGCGGGAGAATGTGCTTCGCTGCCGTTCTGCCAGGAACACAATCCTGAGCAACATCACCATATAGAGCAACATCAGCAATGTACAACCCACAAAGCCAAAATTTTCTCCCAGTGAAGTGAAAATAAAATCTGTATGTTGTTCGGGTACAAAGTCGCCCTGCGTTTGTGTGCCTTTTAAAAATCCTTTGCCTAATAAGCCGCCCGAACCGATGGCAATCTTCGATTGCTTCACATTGTAATTTTCCTTATCGTCTTTGTTTTTCTTTGGCTGTACTGCGGCCTCTGCCTCTTCTGCAGATTTTTCAACAAAAGGATTGTCTCGTCCCACCATACTGAAAATTCGGTCGGCCTGGTATTTCTGAAACACATGCTTAAAAAGAAATGGTACTGCTATACCAACGAAGGCTGCACTTACAGCCCACACAGCTACCACCAGTAACAGGATGTTTTTGTTTCGTTTTATTTTCCTTCGAAGGAAATAAAGTGAGGCTGCCGCAATCACTGTTAAAGCAATGATAAGTGTAGTAGTGGGAAACAACAGGGTTATGACCAGCAACACACCCAACGATGCTCCCACCACAAGGTATACAGCCGGAAACCCTTCCCGGTACATGGGCAGGAGAAATGCAAAGTATACCAGTGCAAGCCCTGTTTCGTTTTGTAAAATAGAAAATACAATGGGGAGGAAACAAATCCCGGCGGCAATGAGCTGGGATCGGGGCCTGCTGAAATCCGTGTCGGCCCTTGAGAGGTATTTTGCCAATGCCAGTGAGGTAAAAATCTTACAGGTTTCCACTGGTTGCAGGTTCATGAACCCCAGTGGTATCCAGCTTCGGGAGCCATTCACTGTTTTTCCAATGGCAAAGGTAGCCAGCATGAGGAGCACACCAAAAATGTATAGGAGGTTGGGCGTAGCCGTAAAAAACTTACTATCTGTTAAGAGGATGAAAGTGGCCAATACCGCACAGATCATCAGGTAAATAAATTGTTTGCTGTAATTCTTTTTAAAAGCAAACAAGCTCTTAAAGAAATCATCTCCCGCCCTGAATTCAACTGCAAAAATACATACCAGCCCCATGATGGCGATAACGGCATACAGCCATATCATCACCCAGTCCTTTCCTTTGAGTATTTCGGGTTTTTTCTGGTACATATTTATTACCTGCGTTTATCAGCAGAATCTATTACGGACCTGTTATCTTCTTTTGGCAAAATAGCTTCTGTCCTGATCACCGTATCTTTAAATGGTTCTTTTCCTCCTGCTGGTTTCTCTTTTTT
>JBPOHG010000084.1:0-1889 GCA_052035835.1 Bacteroidota bacterium
CGTTATGCCCGCAACATCATGGATCAGAAAAAAGCTGACCCGCTGATCTTAGTGCAGGGCCAGGACAACCTGACGAGTAAAGCATTAAAAGATAATCTTACGGGGACTATGAGGGCCATCCGGAAACTTACTCCCACCAAAGAAGAAAATTTTACACTGAATGATATAAACGACTTCAGTGATGCGATCAGTGAGGCTTTTGTAAGCCTGAACATCGGTGGATGGGCAATAGCGGCACTTTCACTGATAGTCGGTATGTTTGGTGTTGCCAACATCATGTTTGTGTCTGTTCGTGAAAGAACAGGACAAATCGGTTTAAAAAAAGCGATCGGGGCTAAAAAACGAATCATCCTGACCGAGTTTCTGCTGGAATCAGCTTTTCTCTGCATCATAGGTGGTTTTATTGGACTCACTCTTGTTTTCCTGTTAACCCAGGTGTTGACCAGTGCTCTCAATTTCCCCGTTTATATTTCTACCTCCAACCTGGCATTGGCTATTGGTATATGTATTGTTGTCGGCGTTATTGCAGGTTATATCCCGGCCCGGCAAGCTGCGAGGATGGACCCGGTAGTGGCTATACGAAGTAAGTAATACGTTCTAAATTACCCTGAAGGGAGGCTTTGTCTCCTTAACTTCGCAACATCATTTAATTAATTGAAGTGCCTGTAATTTTAGCAATCGAATCAAGTTGCGATGAAACATCTGCAGCAGTGTGTGCTGATGGAAAAATTCTTTCCAACTTTATAGCCAACCAAACAATTCATGAAAAATATGGCGGTGTGGTACCGGAACTGGCCAGCAGGGCACATATGCAGAATATAGTTCCTGTTGTAGATGCAGCCATCAAAACAGCAGGATGCAACCTGGCAGCTATTGATGCCATTGCTTTTACCCGGGCGCCGGGATTAATTGGTTCATTGCTGGTGGGCGGCCAGTTTGCCAAATCATTGGCTCTTGCACTGAATAAACCATTGATTGCCGTACATCATATGCAGGCTCATGTACTGGCAAACCTGATCGATGATCCTAAACCTTCTTTCCCGTTTCTATGCCTTACTGTAAGTGGAGGGCACACACAGATTGTGCTTTGTGAATCACCCACTGCGATGAAAGTGATCGGCGAAACCATTGATGATGCCGCCGGCGAAGCTTTTGATAAATCAGCCAAATTGCTGGGCCTTCCTTATCCCGGCGGACCATTGATAGATAAGTATGCCAAAGAAGGAGATCATAACCGTTTCAAATTTCCGGAGCCACAGATTCCCGGATTGAATTTTAGTTTCAGCGGGTTAAAAACTTCTATTCTTTATTTTTTACAAAATGCAGGCAAAAGCAATTTGTTCAAAGAGGAATTTGCCGCTACTGAGGAAGAGAAAAAACAGTTTATTGATAACAATCTTGCTGATATATGCGCTTCTATCCAACACAGGATAGTAACGATACTGCTTAATAAATTAAAAAAAGCTTCCATCGAAACAGGTATCAAAGATATTTGCCTGGCCGGCGGGGTTTCTGCTAACAGTGGCCTGAGAAAAGCCTTTGAAGAAGTGGGAAAAAAATACCATTGGAACACTTTTATCCCCGCCTTTCAATACTGTACAGATAATGCCGGTATGATTGCCATAACGGGTTATTACAAATACATGGCGGGCCAGTTTTCAGATTTAACTATAAGCTCCACCGCAAGAGCAGAATGGTAAAATCATTGAACTTACTCATGTCAAACTCATACTTCCAGTTCAAACAATTTACTATCCACCAGGACAAATGTGCCATGAAGGTGACAACAGATGGATGCTTATTCGGGGCTTGGGTTGCAGAAATGATTAAAGATAAAAAGGCAATTAATAATAACAACTGTCTTGATATTGGAACAGGAACGGGTCTTC
>JBPOHG010000189.1:0-4073 GCA_052035835.1 Bacteroidota bacterium
CACATATTGAACAGACTTGTTGCACAAATTGCAAACACCATCGAACAGGATCAGCGGCTTTTCGGGCGCAGTTGAATTCATGTGCCAAAGTTCCGCTTTTACTGTAAATATCCACGCAGATTGTAAATAAACAGCACCACGAAAGTAATGGCGAATATGAAGAACAATGCATTCATTAGTATTTCCCCTACTTTAAAAATCGTTTTATCAGGGATTTCATACATGGGGTAATAAGCAAATTGTGTTATTAATTTACCGGTCCAGTATGCCCCTATTAAACCTGTGAGGGCTACTGCTAAAATGGTTTGATTACAGAGTGCTTCATGGGCAAGAATGGCGATCAGCCCGAAAGAAAAATTGAGCCCCTGTATATATCGCCCATAAGTCCTTGCAATCTCCTGGTTGAGCGGTTTTAGTTTTTTGATATCGTTGTACCAGTCGAATACAACATGGCGTATATATGGGTAAATGATAGCTGTAAATACCTGGCCAATACCTGCAGTGATGATGAGCCAGTTTGGGATTAGAAGTTTCATAGTCAGTCTTTTTAATTATTTAAGTTGAGCCAACGGCCTTTGCATTTTTGTGTATACTTCATCATAGCAAATGAATGTATAAAACACTGCCATGAATGGAGCAGCAAACAAAAGGACCAGCAGGATGATCATAGTGATGAGTGGATATACCAGGCTTATTCCGGTGGTTATAAAAATGATGAATACCCATTTTTGATATACGGCCCTTGTTCCGGCGTCATGAGTGAACCAATGGTTGATGAAATGAACAACCATACTAATGAGCTGCCATCCGCCAACAACATAGTATCCGTAAATAAATGTTTCATCTAATTTGATAAGTCCAAAGGCCAAAAAGCCAATGATCAGTACGATGCTGATCCATACATCGAGGGTTTTAAATTTTTTCATATCTGTAAATTTTAAAAATTCAGAAAAAAATGAAAATATAATATCCATAAAAGCCCTGTTGCAATAACAGGGCTTCGTTTTATTTAAAGAGTTTTAGAATGTTTCCGGTAAACCAGTTTTCTTCTGCTTTGATGAGCACATCCAACACTTTGTCGGCCTGGGTGCCCAGTTTTTTGATATCTCCTATCATTTCCACAAATTGTTTGGTTTCCTTGTCCTTCTTGTCACCATCAACTGCCTGTAACTGGCCCAGCAGCTTAAGCATAGGGTCGAGCTCCCGCTTTTTGCGTTCTTTTATGATTTGAGTGGCTACTTTCCAGATATCTTTTTCGGCTGAAAAATATTCTTTTCTTTCCCCCGGAACTATGATACGTTCTACCAGGTTCCAACTGATAAGGTCACGGATATTCATATTTACATTGCCCCTGCTGATGCTGAGCTGCTCCATGATATCGTCTTGTGTAATGGGGTTTACACTTACTAACAACAAGGCATGTATTTGAGCCATGGTGCGGTTGATGCCCCATTGGGTGCCAAAAGCGCCCCAGCTGTTGATGAATTGTTGTTTGGCTTCATTGAGTTGCATACTGATTGATTATGATATAAAACTATATCTTATTTCTGAATTTTCAAAATATATTGAAAAATAATGCATAAAAAAATGGCAGGGATACTGCCATTGAAGCGTTTTATACCAGCATGGTCACCGGGTTTTCCATGTATTTTTTTAGCGTTTGCAGGAAAGCAGCACCAACCGCCCCATCTACACTGCGGTGGTCGCAGCTAAGGGTAAGTTTCATTACATTGGTTACAGCAAACCCTTCTGCTTTTTTCACTACTACTTCTTTGATGCGCCCTACGGCAAGGATACAGCTATCGGGTGGGTTGATGATGGCAGTAAATTCCTCGATATCCATCATTCCCAGATTGGAAATGGTAAAAGTATTTCCACTGAATTCGGCGGGTTGTAATTTTTTGTCTTTTGCCTTGCCATATAAATCTTTTGCTTCGGCAGCAATTTGCGACAAGGTTTTTTGATCGGCAAATTTGATCACGGGAACAATTAACCCTTCGGGCATGGCTACCGCAGAGCCAATATGGATATGGTGGTTGCGGCGTATGAAATCACCCATCCAGCTGCTGTTCACATCCGGATGTTGTTTTAAGGCAACTGCGCATGCTTTGATGAGCATGTCGTTAAAAGAAATTTTCACCGGGCTCACTTCATTCATAGAAGCTCTTGCTGCCATGGCATTGTCCATATTAATTTCCATCGTAAGATAGAAATGAGGTGCACTGAATTTGCTTTCACCCAGCCTTCTGGCAATGGTTTTGCGCATCTGTGTCAGCGGAATATCTGTATGGCCTTCCTGGCCACCGGCTGTAAATGCGGCTAATGCCGGAGCGGTTGTACTGCCTGAAGCTGCCTGTTGAGTTGCTGATGGCGTGAAACTGTCAACATCTTTTTTAATGACCCTGCCACCATCCCCACTGCCATTGAGTTTGGATAAGTCGATTCCCTTTTCTGCCGCTATCTTACGGGCAAGGGGAGACGCTTTTACGCGGCCATCTAAAACAGCAGAGCCATTTTCTGCCTGAGCAGTTATGATGGTTTCGGCAGCAGGTACGTTCGTTGGGGTGGGTGCAGAAGCCCCGGCATTGGCGCCACTTTTTTCTGCAGTAATATAGGCGCTTACATCGGTGCCCGGTTTTCCAACGATGGCAATGATCTCATTGATTTTTGCAGCATTGCCAGCCTCTACCCCAATGTATAAAAGAGTGCCTTCTTCATATCCCACCACTTCCATGGTGGCTTTATCTGTTTCTACTTCGGCAAGCACATCATCCGACTTTACTTTATCGCCAATCTTTTTGTTCCATGCCACAATTTTACCCTCTGTCATGGTATCACTCAGCAATGGCATCCTGATTTCTTTCGCACCTTCGGGCAAACTTACTTTCGCAGTAGCAGCAGGGGTTTCTTTGGCAGCGGGATTATTTGTTTCCACTTTTGCAGCAACGGGTGTTGAACCACCGGCTGCATCCAATGCCTGTTTATAATCCTCTCCGGCCTTTCCAACAACTGCGAGTACCCCATCAACTTTTGCTGCCTTTCCTGCTTCCACGCCAATATATAGCAGAACGCCTTCATTGTAACTTTCCAGTTCCATGGTGGCTTTATCCGTTTCAACATCTGCCAGTACATCACCCGGTTTAATT
The DNA here is from genome assembly GCA_052035835.1 of Bacteroidota bacterium. GTDB lineage: Bacteria > Bacteroidota > Bacteroidia > Chitinophagales > Chitinophagaceae > Ferruginibacter. Next base: position 3,147 of record JBPOHG010000189.1, read on the forward strand.
TTATCGCCAACTTTTTTATTCCAGGCCACAATCACCCCTTCCGCCATTGTATCACTCAGCCTCGGCATTCTGATAACCTCTGCCATATTGTATTTTTTCTTTATTTAAATAGTGAAGCCCGAAATTACAGCAAAAACGGGAAATATCAGGTCCTGTAAAAGGCTATTTGTTGAGGTGGAATTGCCTGGTTTAACATGCTAATCCCTTATCCTTAATCCAGGTCGAGTTTGAGCCGCTCCCTTAGTTCTTTGATCATGGGATACTGCTCAGATAGCTGCTGGTATTGCATTTTGGCCGACATAGGCCTGTCTTCCGGTTCAGCTGCCTGAACAGTTTCTTCTAGTTTTAACTGGTATTTGAGAATACGGTTGCAAAAGTATTCCTGCATGTGTGCTATGAGGTCTGACCTTTCTGCTTCAATAAATTTTTGCTGGATATTACTGGCAGTGGTTATTTCAAAACACTGCTGATCGATGATATGAAGAGAAGCCAGCTTAAAATTGGTGACCGCCGAATGGTTCTTCCGGGCTGACAGTTTTTCAATAAAAAGGTTCCAGGCTTCCTGTAAACTATCAATGTTCAGCGGTTTTACCTGGTCGCCATTGTTGTTGTTGCGGGCTACCTGTTGCCTGATTTTTGAAAGGGAACCCAGTTTGCTATTGGCTTTCTCACCAGCAGGATTGGCGGGTGCAGCTTCGGGCATGGATGGCCTGGCAATTGTAACAGGGGCCGGCTTGGGCGTTTCTATCACCAGTTTTGCAACCGGTTGATCTATGGGGGCAACTGGTACAGCGATGTACCCAACCGAACGAAAGCTTAGTGCTTTGCTGTTATCCGTCAGTTTTTTTTTTGATAAACTGTTTTCGGATACACTTAACTGTAAGGCTTGGTGCAGGTAGGTAAGTTTAATGAGGAGGAGTTCGATGT
>JBPOHG010000323.1:0-10935 GCA_052035835.1 Bacteroidota bacterium
GATGATATGGACCTGGAAAGGGAAAAAGGTATTACCATAAAAAGCCATGCTATACAGATCAACTATCCATATAAAGGCAATGGGGCACCCAAAGCCGTAGAAGACGGCACGTATATCCTCAACCTCATTGATACACCCGGGCATGTGGATTTTAGTTATGAAGTTAGCCGGGCCCTGGCAGCATGTGAGGGCGCACTCTTACTTGTTGACGCCACCCAGGGTATACAGGCGCAAACGATCAGCAACCTCTACCTCGCCATCGACAATGACCTTGAGATCATACCTGTCATCAATAAAATTGATATGGATGGCGCCATGATCCCCGAAGTGAAAGACCAGATCATTGAACTCATCGGCTGCAAAGAAGAAGATATCCTGCTCGCCAGCGGCAAAAGCGGAATTGGAATTGAGGAAATTTTACAAGCCATCTGTGAACGCATCCCACCACCGGAAGGGAACCCGGATGCACCTCTACAGGCTTTGATCTTTGATAGTGTCTTCAACAGTTTCAGAGGCATCATCGTTTATTACCGTGTTTTTAATGGCACGATTAAAAAAGGCGACAAAGTAAAATTCTTCAGTACCGATAAAGAATACGAAGCCGATGAAGTGGGTATCCTGAAACTCGGTATGGAGAAAAAAGACCAGGTGAATTGCGGGGATGTTGGCTATATTATTACCGGTATAAAAAATGCCAAAGAAGTAAAAGTAGGGGATACACTCACCACTGTTTTGAACCCAACCGATGAAAGGATTGATGGTTTTGAAGATGTGAAACCAATGGTTTTTGCCGGTATTTTCCCGGTGAATACCGATGAGTTTGAAGAACTGCGGGATTGCATGGAAAAGTTGCAATTGAATGATGCATCGCTCACATTTGAATTGGAAACTTCCCAGGCGTTAGGATTTGGTTTCCGTTGCGGCTTCCTCGGATTGTTGCACATGGAGATCATCCAGGAACGCCTCGAAAGGGAATTCAATCAAACGGTGATCACTACGGTTCCCAACGTAAGTTTCATTGCGTATACGAATAAGGGTGAGAAAATAGATGTACACAATCCGGCCTCATTGCCCGACCCAACCCGTACCGACCGCATTGAAGAGCCTTTTATCAAAGCACAGATCATCACCAAACCCGAATACATTGGAAATATCATGACCCTTTGTATCAACAAAAGGGGGATGCTGGTTCACCAGGGATATCTTAGTCCAACCAGGGTTGAGCTCACATTCGAAATGCCCCTCACTGAGATCGTATTCGATTTTTATGATAAACTGAAATCACAAACCAGGGGATATGCTTCTTTTGATTACCATCCCATTGGATTCAGGCCAAGCGATATCGTTCGTATGGATATCCTGCTGAATGGTGAAAAAGTGGATGCCCTCAGTGCATTGATCCACCGCAGCCGTGCCCAGGATTTCGGCCGTAAATTGTGTGAGAAATTAAAAGAACTGCTCACCCGCCAGCAATTCCAGATTGCCATCCAGGCGGCAATAGGTGCAAAAGTAATTGCCCGTGAAAATATCAGTGCCATGCGAAAAGATGTAACAGCCAAATGTTATGGTGGTGATATCAGCCGTAAACGCAAACTGCTCGAAAAACAGAAAGAAGGAAAAAAGCGAATGCGCCAGATTGGAAATGTGGAAGTACCGCAGGAAGCTTTCCTTGCTGTGCTTAAACTGGATGATTAATTGTTATTATCCCTAAGTTTAGATTCATCAATGGTGCCTTTTTCATCCCTGATAGGAGTGGGAACAGGCGCTTTTCCCTCCGGTGTAACTTCATTGAACACTTTGGCAACGTAAACCCATTTGCCCTGCATCCACCTGAACCCTTCATAATCCCCATCCCCCACAAGTGTCCATTTTTTATTAGGCTGATTAGATTCCGACACCAGGTGTTCCATGATAATCATGTTGAGCTCATCATCGTACGTGAGCCTGGGGCCAGCTTCTTTCTTAAACTCCATCACATAACGTGAAGGATTAGACGCCAGTAGGCTGTTATTGGGTGCGCTGAAAAAACGGCCGCCAAAAATGGGCTGGTCATTTTCGAAACGCATTACTTCAATGATTTTTTTATTGCTTCGGATATTGTTCTCATCGTATCCAAGCAGGGTATAATATTTTTTCCCTTCATGTTGGGTGAGTACTACTTTATAATACACGGCACCCATCCAACCCAGGTGGTTGCCCACGGTATCATCATAACTGCTGGTGACATCCGATTTATCTATCAATGGAAATAATTTAAGGGAGCCATCCGTTGTTTTCATTTGAATAGCGCCGTGCTGGCGAATGAGATTATCGGAAACCATCATTTGCCAGGTGTATATACGAAAGCTGCTGTCGGGTGCATACAATTTCGAAATCGTATACAAAGAATCGAATGGGTAATAAAAGGAATTTTTTGTTTTCAGTGCCCGAACCAACATTTTTGTAAACAAGCTGTCTGACCTGAACCTGTCGGCCACACTGATCCCCTGAATAAGTTTGATGCCAACCGGTTTCATAGAATCTTCTTTCTGTTTCAATGATTTCATATCCTGTGCACTGATTCGTTGTGCATTCGAATGGGCCACACTTATGAAAAGCAGGAAGGCAATACAGAAATATTTCATGCGATAAATTTAATAAAATCGGGCCGCAATGACAGAATGTAGTTTGATGGCTGTACTTATTTTAACGAAAGCTTATCAAGGTTTCAATAGCCTGGCAAAAGCAATGAGCGAATCAGCTACCAGGTCTATGCGTTCATCCTGCAGGTCTACTTCCGGGCGGGTAGTGGGTAAGAAAACCGTAAATGCCCCCAGGTTCCTGCCAAAAGCCATATCACTGATGGTATTGCCTACCATGATAGAACGGGCAGGGTCAATTTCAGGGAACCGTTCTATCGCCTGGTATCCCATGCCGGGGTTTGGTTTGCGGTTTTCACTGTTGTCATCTACATCACTACAATAATAAATAGCATCAATACGGCCCCCGGCTTCTACAATTTCGCTGGTCATGTTCCGGTGGATTTCCTGTAAATCTGTTTCCCTGGTAACACCTTTGCCAACTCCCCGCTGGTTGGTAACAATCACGATCCGGCGAAAAATACCGGCAAATATTTGCATGGCTTCCAGCACTCCCTCATAAAACCTGAATTCATCCCAGGTATGAATATAATCCTTGTGTTTTTCGTAATTGATCACCCCATCCCTGTCAAGAAAAAGTGTCCAGCTGTGATCGATTTGCTCAAATGGAATCATGATTACCGGGGTTAAATGAAGGTGTAAATAATGCAGGGAATTCATTTCCTGCACGTTCATAATCTGAAGGGATCCCTATATCAATAAAATAGGCGTCTTGTACCATACCCATCATTTTTTGGGCCGGGTAATAGGTTTCAAGGTATTCTTTTTCGAATGAAAATTTTTGCGGAAGTGGCAGGGAAAGAAAAGAGCGTGTATTTAGCGCATATACACCACCGTTGATGAGGCCACTTTCATAATACTGCTTCTCCAGGAACGACTGAATGCAACCATCTTTATTAATTTCCACCACACCGTACCGGTCGAAATCCTGCATGGGTTTCAATGAAAGTGTGCAATCGGCCTGCTGTCCCCGGTGAAAAGAAAGGAGTTTTTTTAGGTCTACTGTAAACATCGTATCCCCGTTAATGATCAGAACATCCTTTTGAGTTGTTTTCGTGCATGCCAGACTGATAGCACCTCCGGTTCCAAGGGGTTCATCTTCAAGGGCTATTCGGTATTCCAAAGCAGGGTATTGCGCTTGTACGAATGCTTCAATGGTTTCATGAAGGTAACCCAGTGAAAAAATAAAACTACGAACCCCTTGTTGCAAAAGGTAATCGATCATGTATTGTAGAAAAGGTTTTCCGGCTACCGGTGCCATACATTTGGGCAGGTTGGGTACTGCAGACCGAAGCCGGGTGCCCAACCCACCTGCCAGGATAATACACTCAGGGGAAACCGTATCGGTGCTTTGCGGACCGCGAAAATCCATGTGCTGAATATTTGAGAATAAAATGGCTTAACGTGTATTGCCAAAATATTGTTCTTCTACCAACTGGCAGATGATATGGCCCAGCAGGATATGGCTTTCCTGGATCCTGGGGGTATCGGTAGAGGGCACATTTAAAAGAAAATCACTGAGTTCTTTCATCTTCCCTCCAGTGGCACCAGTAAACCCAACAGTGATCATTCCTTTCTGCCTCGCCACTTCAAAAGCTTTTATAATATTGCCACTATTCCCCGAAGTACTGAGGCCTATGAGGACATCGCCTTTGTTGCCAATGCCCTGTATCATTCTGGAGTAAACGACATCGTAACTATAGTCATTGGCAACGGCAGTCATGTAGGAAGTATTCACATGCAACGCCTCAGCCGGCAATGCTTCACGGTCGATATAAAACCTACCGCTGAATTCTGCAGCCAGGTGTTGTGCATCAGCTGCGCTTCCACCATTACCGCAAAAAAGGACTTTGTTCCCGTTTTTAAACGCCGTGACAATCTTTTCAACACATTGTTGGAGCGTAGCAAGTATTTTATCATCGCCTAATACCTGTTGCTTTACGTCTATAGATGCCTGTATGATTTGCCTGATTTGTGTATCCATGCTGTAAAGTTATGAAAACAATAATTTGATAAAAGAACATCAAACCCTTAAACCATTAAACCCTTAAACCAACCATAACCTAAACATTAAACTTTAAACTTTAAACATTAAACCCTTAACCGCTTCCCTCTACACCGCCCAACTCGTTAGCCCATACTCGGTAAAGGAATAATTTTTTACCTCGCCACCAAATTCCAGCAGTGCTTTTTTTACCGCATAGTTACTGTTGCCGGGGCAATAAAATATCATAAACCCGCCACCTCCTGCACCACTGATTTTACCGCCCGTGGCACCAGCCAGTTTGGCTGCATCATAAATTTCCTCAATCCGGCTGTTGCTTATATTTGCCGCCATTTTCCTCTTTTGCTGAAAACCGAAATCAAGGATTTCCCCAAATTCAGAAAGCCTTCCTTTGAGCAATGCTTCTTTCATCATCCTGGCCTGTTCCTTCAACTGGTGCATAGCTTCAATGCTTTTCTCATTGTTGCTGTTCACATTTTTCACCTGTTCTTTAATGATCGATGCACTTTCACGGCTGGTAGAAGTGAAATACAAAACCAGGTTATTCTCCAGTTCGTGCAAATATTGCGTACGGATGCGAAGCGGGTTCACAATCACCTGGTCATTAGCATAGAACTCCATAAAATTCACCCCTCCAAAAGTGGCAGCATACTGGTCTTGCCTGCCACCCGCCAGCGAAAGGTCGGCCCGCTCAATTTCATATGCCAGGTGGGCAATATCATAATCTCCCAGGGGTAATTTAAGCATTTCGGCAAAAGCACCCACAATAGCAACTACCAACGTGGAAGAAGTACCCAGCCCCGATCCTGCCGGGGCGTCTACGAAAGTAGAAAGCCTGAAACCACGGGTTTCGAAAGGGAATTCCTTTTGTATTCGGTTATAAACCCCTTTAAGTAAATCAAGTGAACCGTTTACAGGTAATTCGCTACTTATGTCAAATACCTGTTGTTCGCCCCTGTCGAGCGCCTCCACAATGATCTGGTTGTTTATCAATGGTTCTATATTGGCATAAGCCGACAAAGATATGGTTGCGTTGAGTATGGCGCCTCCGTGAAGGTCGGCATAAGGGCTCACATCGGTACCACCACCGGCGAGGCCTATACGAAGAGGGGCTTTGCTTCTATAAATCATAAGGAATAGTTATTAGGCAGCTGTTACATGGCCAGTATTTCCTGTACCATCTTTTCCCAGCTGTACTTTTTCTTTTCTTCCCGAAGATAGGGAAGGAAATAATTCTTCCCTGTACTAAAATATGCGAGAATTTTTTCAGCTACCGATGCTGCATTTGGCTCGGCAATCAGCCCTGCTTTGCCATCGGGCACAAGTGCCGGGAGGCCACCTACATTGGTGACCACCATCGGAATTTCAAAATGATAGGCGAGAGGGGTAACGCCACTCTGCGTTGCATTGCGGTAAGGTTGCACCACCAGGTCGGCAGCACAGAGATAGTATTTTACTTCACTGTCGGGGATAAAATCGGTACGCAGGATCAGGGAATCTGCAATGCCAAGCTTTTCAATCTGTTCTTCATACGGCTTGCGGTCTTCATAAAATTCCCCTGCGATCAAAAACCGGATACCTGGCGCAGCCTTTTCTTTTTCGCGGATGATCTTAATGGCATCCAGTAAAATATCCAACCCTTTATATTTTCTGATAAACCCAAAAAACAACACCACATGCCCATCCCCGCCGATGCCGATTTTACTCCGGGCTGCTGCAACAGGCACTGCATCCCCAAAATTGTCGTACAAAGGATGAGCCACATGCTTTGCAGGCTTCCCGGGGGCAAATTGCTGAAGATCCAGCAACACTTTTTCACTCATGGTAATAAAGGCATCTACCGGTTTTACAAAATAGCGGGTAAAAGCCTGGTCGCCGGGCCTTTTCTCATGGGGGATGATATTATCTGCAATACAAACGACCCGGGTGTATTTATTCTTTTTTACTTTCCGTAAGATGGTCCCCAGGCAGGGGCCCATAAATGGCAGCCAGTATCGTACAATCACGAGCTTCGGTTTCAGCTTTGCGATTTCATTTCCAACCTGCCACCAGTTAAATGGGTTTACAGAGTTAATGCAAACTTTTATGTGAAGGTCTTTGGGGGCAGGCTCGCTCGAAAACTGCGTAGTACCCGGGAATAAGAAACCAGGGTACTGCAATGAAAACGTATATATACTAACGGTATGGCCTGCCTGCATAAATGCCCTGGCAAGGCGTTCGTTGTAAGAAGCAAGCCCTCCACGAAGAGGATGCGCTGGCCCAATGATCACTATATGTCCTGGCGGCGGATACTCGTTCATGTTACAAGCCGGCTTTTTGCTCTATCAGGTAATTGTTTCGTTCTGGAGAATTTCTTGAAATGAGTTCACCAATGAACCCGGCTAAAAACAATTGTGTACCAATGATCATGGAAAGGATGGCAAAGAAAAACAATGGCCGCTGCGTCATCCCGGTCACATCAAAGAAAAATTTTGAGACAGTGAGATAGGTGAATATGATCAACCCAAACATAAAAAATACCGTCCCCCACAAACCAAAGAAATGCATCGGCCGTTTGCCAAATTTGCCAACAAAAAAGATGGTCATCAGGTCGAGGAAACCATTTACAAAACGGCTCCATCCAAACTTGGTAACGCCATATTTACGGGCCCTGTGCTCAACCACTTTTTCACCGATCTTCCTGAACCCGGCCCATTTTGCCAGCACAGGAACATACCGGTGCATTTCACCATACACTTCAATGCTTTTGATCACTTTATATTTGTATGCTTTCAATCCGCAATTAAAATCATGCAGCTTGATCTTACTCATGCCCCTGGCTGCTGCATTGAATAACTTGCTTGGGATATTTTTGGTGAGTGTATTATCATATCGCTTTTTCTTCCAGCCACTCACAAGATCGTATCCATCCTCAATAATCATTCGGCGGAGTTCGGGGATTTCATCCGGACTATCCTGCATATCGGCATCCATTGTAATGACCACTTGTCCGCTGGCAGCTTTAAACCCTTCATTCAGGGCGGCACTTTTCCCATAATTGCGTTGAAATTTTATACCCTTAATATGCGGATTAGAAGAACGTAGTTGCTCAATGACCTCCCAGGAACGATCGGTACTGCCATCGTCTACCATGATCATTTCATAGCTATAGCCATGGGCATCAACAACACGTTTGATCCATGCAGCCAGTTCGGGAAGTGATTCTTCCTCGTTAAAAAGTGGTATGACAATCGAAAGGTCCATGTTACAATTTTTTTGTTGCCGTCTATAAGTACATTGCTCAGCTTCTTTGGCGTCGCACACTTGTACTATTGATCAACCGGCAACTTTTTTGATTGATAGGTTTCGGGGTGCTGGTCTTTCTGGCTCAGGAAACCTCCTGTTACCACAGCCACCAGCGCACCCAGGAATAAAAATTTAACCGTATTAATAGACAGCATCATCGGCATAAAAATGCTTCTCAGTTTATTCGCATTCGTTTCAATCTCTGCTGGCGTATGGTTGCCATCCTTGAGCAACAGGGCATTGTTCTCTAATATGCCCTTCTCCAAAATCTGCGGGTTCATCTTATAAAATATGAACGTATAGAGCACCATAAACAGCGTTGCCACAATAAAACACTTAAACCCTTCTGAAAAAAATTCTTTGAAAGCGATATACCTTTTATTGTTCATTTTGTGCGCAACCTGTGCCCACACGATCCCGGCGATGTATATCACCAACACTATATATTGGCTTTTGCCGTTCTCGGGCCACTTCAGCCCGTAAAATAAAAACACCGATACTGCAATCAGTGACAGGGCGGTAATTATTCCTTTATGCGTAGCCGTTAGGTGTTTCATATGTCTTGTAATACAAACTGATTTTTGTGAATGGTACCGATGATTTTCCCCTTGAGCGAATGCCCGGTAAATGCATTGTTCCCAGAGGCAGACTGTATCTTATTAGCACTCCAGGTTATTTCGGCAACCGGGTCAAAAAGGCATAAAGAAGCTTTTGCACCTTCCTCTATGGCCGGGTTCTCAAGGCCAAAAATGCCGCGGGGGCGGGTAGTGAGCAGTGCTATTAACAGGGGAATATTATTCATCCAACTGTTTACAGCCCCAAAAACTGTTTCAATGGATGCCATCCCAGATTTGGCATATTCAAATTCACAGGTTTTATCGTCCCAATGAGCCGGCAGGTGGTGCGATGCGATACAATCGATGCTCCCATCCTGTAAACCTTCCCTTACAGCCATACGGTCATCACCAGTGCGCAGCGGTGGCATTACTTTAAGATTCGTGTCATAGCTACGCAGGTCTTCATCCGTAAAAAAAGCATGATAGGGAGTAGCCGAACAGGTAACTTTTAAACCTTCTTTCTTTGCCTGTTTCACCAACTCAATCCCTTTTCGGGTAGAGATCCCTGTTATATGTAAACGGGACCCCGTATAACGAAGCAATTCAATATCCCTTGCAATCATCAACTCTTCTGCAATGGCCGGTTTGCCGGGTAAGCCCAGCCTCGTACTTTCTACCCCCTCATTCATCAAACCGCCGGGATGAACGCTTTTATCATCGGGCACCTGAATCAATACAGCATTCCTGGCCTGTACATATTGCAGCGCTTTGAGCATTAACCCGGTGTGTTGTACCGGCGATATCCCATCACTGAAGGCCACGGCACCGCTGTTGTGCATATCATACATTTCGGCCAATTCCTTTCCTTCGGCCTGCTTACTGATGGCACCCATCGGATGTACAGTTACCGGCAACCCTGCTGAAGCTGCCATTAGGTATTCTACTTGCGACTTAGATGCAATGGCAGGCTGGGTGTTGGGGATCAGCATCACATCGGTGTATCCCCCTGCTGCTGCTGCCCTGGCACCTGAGGCAAGGGTTTCCCGGTGTTCATACCCGGGATCGGCAAAATGGGCAAACACATCAGCAAAACCAGCTGAAACATGTAAACCGGGTACTGCTATTTCATCTGCTCCAGCTATGTTGATGCTGTCGGCGATCTGCTGAATCGTTCCGTCTGTAACCAGGATATCTTTTACCTGGTTATCATAAGGTGAACCATGATCTATGATGCGGGCTTGCCTGAGTAAAAGCTTCATTATGCTTAAGATGGGCAAATATCTATAAAAATACTGAGCTGTCCATATGAAAACATCGGATTATACCACGATCGGCTTTCCCATAGGGGGCCATCACAATAAAATGCTATTGTATGTTCATAAGTTCCGGTTCAATTGTGGTGATAAATCAGTAACTTTTCTCATCTGTTCAAGCTTAAAATGTACGGTTATGGAAAGCAGGTATACCGATCAAAGCCACCAATGTACTTTGTATCCCGGCGATTATTTTCCTGTATTAACCGAGCAGGAACTTAGCCGGGCCCTCATTCAATCCAAAAAAGTAAACACAGTTGCACCATCTGTCAACTTCAGTGAAGAACAGGATCATTTTAGGGTGGAAGCTGCCATCCCGGGTTTGCACCGGGAAGATTTTTTCATCAGCATTGATGAAGATGTTTTATCAATAGCAGTTTTGCACAAACAACAACCCTCCGATCAGCAAAAATGCTTTCAATTGCAGGAATTTGAGTTCGACTGTTTCAACAGGAAAATCACGCTCCCCCAGAATGCAGAAACCTCTTTTGTACAGGCCGAATACAAAGACGGGATATTGAACATGTACATCCCCAAAACAGCCCTTCCTACCAGGCAGGCACACACGCAGGTAGTAGTGTATTAGCCAAAGATGAAAATAAAAAAGGCTGCCAGATCAGGCAACCTTTTTTGTCGGGACGACTGGATTCGAACCAGCGACCACACGCCCCCCAGACGTGTGCGCTACCGGGCTGCGCTACGTCCCGTTTTTAAACCGGAGTGCAAATGTAAAGGCAAATAGGGTATTTTCAAAATGATTACCATTGCTTCAGTTGATGGCTGTAAAATACATATTCCGGCGTCTCTATCCGGTTAACGGAACCCGCTTCATACCAGGGAGATAAATCACTGTTTTGAGGGTTCTTCAGGATATGCATATCCTGTGCCGGCATATAACTTTGAGACAACAGATAGATGCGGTTCCCTTCAACATCTTCTGCCACATCCATCACTGTGGCAACATGCCCCGGAAAGCCTCCTTTTACCAACACATCCCCGGGCATAATGGCCGTAAAATCTGACTTGGCATTTAATTGCTTACTCAATGAAGCACTCCCGCACATCCCAAATACCCTTTGCAGGTAACGATCAAAATGTTCCCGGTCGTAAGGTTTTCCAAAAATGTATGGCTTTCC
>JBPOHG010000116.1:0-7625 GCA_052035835.1 Bacteroidota bacterium
GGTTTGCTGCTGATATCGTATACCACCCGATTGATTCCCCTAACCTGGTTGATGATTTCGTTGGAAACATCTGCCAGGAATTCGTAAGGCAGGTGTGCCCAATCGGCTGTCATTCCATCTACTGAAGTAACGGCTCTCAAAGCAACCGTATATTCATACGTGCGTTCATCGCCCATAACACCTACACTTTTTACAGGAAGCAAAATAGTGCCAGCCTGCCATACCTTTTCATACCATCCTGTTTTCTTCAATTGCTGAATGTAAATATAGTCGGCTTCCTGCAGGAGTTGAACCTTTTCTTCTGTCACTTCCCCAAGTATTCGAATGGCTAGTCCGGGCCCGGGAAAAGGGTGGCGGTTGAGCATTGCATCGGGGATGCCCAATTCTTTGCCGATGCGCCGAACTTCATCTTTAAACAGGAACCGCAGGGGTTCTACGAGTTTAAGTTTCATGGTATCTGGAAGTCCGCCCACATTGTGATGCGACTTGATCGTTACGGAAGGCCCATGAACGGATACCGATTCAATCACATCCGGGTAAATAGTGCCCTGGCCCAGGTAACTGATGCCGTCTATGGCATGTGCTTCTTTATCAAATACCTCTATGAACGAGCTGCCGATTGCTTTTCTTTTTTCCTCGGGCAATACTTTTCCTGCAAGCCTGGTGTAAAAATGTTCCCTGGCATCTACCCCTCTAACGTTGAGGCCTAGCTGCTGATAGATATCCAATACTTCCTGGAATTCATTTTTTCGCAATACCCCATTGTCAACAAATATCCCGTATAAGTTTTTTCCTATGGCTTTATGGATAAGTGTGGCAGCAACGGTACTGTCTACACCACCACTTAATCCCATGACTACTTTACTATCCCCCAATTGGGCCTTCAACGCAGCAACTGTATCTGTAATAAAATGGGCAGGCGTAAAATCGCACTGGCAACCACAGATATTTACCAGAAAATTCCGGATCATGTGTTTGCCCTCGGTAGAATGGTACACCTCCGGGTGAAATTGGAGGCCATATACCGGGTTTGGGAATTGTCCATTGCTTTTAAAAGCCGCTACCGGTATGCTCTCGGTTTTGCCAAGCAGGGTAAAACCGGTTGGTAATTGTTGGATAGTATCACTATGGCTCATCCACACCTGTGAAGTAGTAGAAATACCCTCCAGGAACGGGTCATTTCCATGCGTGATGAAGCTCGCCCTGCCGTATTCGCGTTTATTGCTTTTTGCCACGAGGCCCCCGCATTTTTTTGCTGTTAGCTGTGCACCATAGCAAACTCCCAATACAGGTGTAAGTTTAGCTATTGCAGCAATATCAATTTCCGGGGCATTTTCTTCGTTCACTGAAAACGGTGATCCCGACAAAATGATCCCTTTTAGCTGGCTATCAGCTTGAATGTCTTTGTGAAAAGGGATGATTTCGCAAAATACATTGGCTTCCCTAACTACCCTTGCGATCAGTTGGGTGTATTGGGAACCAAAATCGAGGATCAGTATTTTTTCTGTCATTGCTGCAAAAGTAATGGAAATGGACAGTTTTTTAGGGGCTTGTGAAGGGTAGAAGTTTTGATAAGCCGGATATTTTATAAATATTTGTAATGAAATATAGCAACATGAAAAAACTCTTAATTTTTGTATCCCTGGCAACTTTGCTGGGAGCCTGCCGCATGCGCAGTGGAAGTGGTAATATTATTTCAGACAAACGATCGGTGGAAAATTTCACAGGTATCAAAGCCAGCCAGGGGTTTGAGGTATTTGTTACCACAGGCGAAAGCGCCTCACTTATTATTGAAGCTGATGATAACCTGATGAAATATGTGGAAGCAGAGGTGCAAAACGGTGTGTTGAAAATTGGGATTGAGAATGATGTGAGCATCAGTAATGGCCACCTAAAGGCAACAGTAACAGTGCCTTATATAAATTTGATCAAAGCCTCTTCGGGTGCAGAAGTAGAAGTAACGAACATCCTAAAGGCAGATAAGAAGATTATCCTGGATGCTTCGAGTGCAGGGGAGATCCGTACTGAAGCAGATGCTCCCTCCATTGAAGCAGAAGCGAGCAGTGGTTCGCACATTACTGTAAAGGGCCGTACCATGAATTTTAAGGCCAAAGCATCGAGTGGCGCTTCTGTTTCTGCCAAGGCACTTTTGAGCGAGAACACGAGGGTAGATTGCAGCAGTGGCGGTTCGGCATCGGTACATGCCAGTGTAAACCTCGATGCTGAAGCCAGCAGTGGGGGTACCATTACATATGCAGGTTCGCCTTCGGTAAAAGTGAAACAGAGCAGTGGGGGAAGTGTGGGGAAGGAGTAGGGGGTAGGGTTTGAGGTTTAAGGTTTAAGGGTTAAGGGTTTGGGATTTAGATGGTAAATTAGAATATTCCTACAAGAAGTTGGGCAGTTCGTTTTATGTATCAAACTGCATTAATTACCATTTGACTGAATAATAGATTTAATTTCAATTGTAATATACCTGTTCATTATCCCATTTATCATTCAATGGAGTGAATAATACTGGCTGTACTGAATCTGGCTTGCTGGTAGTACATGTTTTTTCAATTGCACCTGGTTTTGTTTTTTAAGTGGTATTTAAGGAAAAGTAGATTGTAAAAGATGGCCACTAAGAAAACTTATAGTGTTGGCAACCATTAGAATTTTATTTTTATCCAATGATATCAGTAGCAATCGTTGAGGATATACCTGAAATCAGGGATAGTATTGCCAAATTGATTGAAGGTCAGCCTGATCTCAGTTTGGTGTTAGCTGCATCCAATGCTGAAGAAGCAATTCCCTTTATACTTCATAAGAATCCTGATGTTGTGATTATAGATATTAATATGCCGGGTATGAACGGGATCGACTGTATTGCAAAAATCAAAGATGAGTGCCCGAATACACAGTTCATGATTTTTACCATTTATGAAAATGATGAAAAGATATTTGATGCATTAGCAGCAGGAGCTAGTGGCTATATCCTGAAAAAGACTGATCCTGATAAAATCATAGAGGCGATCAAAGAACTGTATAATGGCGGGAGCCCGATGAGTACTTCCATTGCCCGGAAGGTGATCAATCATTTTAAAGTTAACAAAGCACCTGTTCATGAGAGTCTGACGAATAAAGAAAATGAAATTTTAACCTTATTGTCAAAAGGACTTTTGTACAAAGAAATTGCAGCTGCTCTTTCTATTTCTGTAGGAACGGTAACACAACATATTCATAATATTTACGGGAAATTACATGTCAGCAATAAAACAGAAGCGATCAATAAATTTCGTAAGAACGTTTAAGCTGGTATTAGTTTCTTATATTTAAAGATGCTTTGATAAAATAAATTCAATTTAAACCTATTGCCATATTTATGATAGTAAGGAGATCATTGTTGCTTCTGATTCTTACTATTCACTTTTTCTATTTCAATCAATCGGTACACGCACAGTCAGTAGATAAACCTTATTATAATTTCCGGCAATTCACTGTAACAGACGGGCTCAGTAGCAATGGCGTTAGTTACCTGTGTAAAGATTCACGTGGTTTTTTATGGATTGGTACAAAGCAGGGCCTGCAAAGATTCAACGGTTCTTCCTTTTTAAACTTCCGGCATTTAAATAACGACAGCAATAGTATAGTTAACGACAGGATTTCTTTTATCACAGAAGACAGTAAACATGATATCTGGGTAGCTACCAATAGTGGTATTTCAAAATTTAATTACAGTAACGGAAAGTTTACCAATTATCCGATGGGTTGGAATGATTCGGGTAAAGTAAATATGGGAGACCTGTTTTGGTTGCTGGAAGATAGCCGTGGCAGGCTTTGGGCCGGTGGAAGAGCAGGATTGTTTTTGTTTAGTAAAACCAGAAACCGTTTTGAAAATATTGCACCGAAGCATATTCCAGGTATGACTTTGAATCACTTTATCAGGGTAAGTTCTATTAAAGAAACTGCTGAGAAAGAAATTGTATTTTCTGTGCTGGATGGATTTGTGATTATTGATAAAGATGAAAACCAGCAATATTTTCAGATGCCGGTTCCTGATGTTCAAGAACCCAATCATCTTCCAACCAACCTGGTGATTGTGTTAAAGGATTATCCTGATGAAGTTTGGGTAACAGCCAATCTGAATGGTCTGTACAAATATGAAAAGAAAGCAAAACGGTGGACGCATTATATGTCGGGAGGTATATTGCACGCAGATTTAATTCTTAAAGGTTGTATAGAATGGAATAAAGATGAATGGTTGTTCGGAACGGATAATCTATGTTTTTTTAATCACCGGACAGGCAATTTCCGTTTTGCATTTGATAAAGAAAAAGTTAAACAGGTTTTAAGTATAGTAAGGGAGCCGAATGGCGTTTTATGGTTATCTACTGCAATGAAGGGTCTATTAATGTACAACCCGGCTACCGAATTGTATACATCGCTGAAAAAAATGCCTGCTATATTTCCTGATAAGTTATTTTACTATGATAAGCAGTTGAATGCAGTATACGGCATCAATATTTACAATACTACAGGTATCATTAAATTTGATCTCAACACAAATACATTAACAAAGGACAGCATAAAGATATTCAAGCCTTATGTTACAATTTTGAATAATTATCTTGTAGATGATGATATCATTTATATAGCTATGGAGAAAGGTTTCTGGAAGTATGATTTAAGAAAACATACAATAGATTCCATTGTGTTTGGTGAAGGTGCATATAACTCTCAGAAAGCTTTTTTCTTCAACCTGGTTAAATCTTCCGAAAAAATTTTTGTCAGTGGTAAATTTGGCAAGGGTGGTCCATTCATGTATGATAAGAAGCTTAATACGATTACAGATTTACAATTGGGCATTCCAAAAGGTTCAACAATAAATGGAGCTGGGTACTATCCAAATAACTATACAAATCCCGGAACGGCACATGGCCAGGTGAATACAGATGATCTGCCCTTGTTATACAAAAAAATAATCGAGCCGCCTATTTATAGCTTCAGCCTCACCTTATACAACCATTACCTGTATGTAGGTATGAATGTATCCGATAGTATTTACATTTGTAATGAATCGGGGCAGGATAGAAAAGCGATTGAGATTCCTTCTGCATACAGAAATGGAAAACCTTCCAGCATTTTAAGTTTTTGTGTAGACACCAAACAACAGCTCTGGTGCGGGACAGCCAATCAGGGCATATTTGTATATAGTATCCGCGATCAAAAGTGGATAAGGCATATAGAACAGCAGGATGGCTATTTTCCACTGTCTACTTCAGAAATGGTTTGTGATGAAGATGGCGTCGTATGGTGTAATACATCTGAAGGTTTGTATAAATTTAATACGGCTAATTTCCAGTTTAAACGTTATGGCGTAAAAGAAGGTTTGGCATATGAAAACAATGGCGGGAACTTAGTTGTATTGCCAGAACATCGTTTGTTGTACAATAATGTAGACTTGTCATGGGACGACTACACTTATGGAATTATCAATACCAAACCAGCAGATACAAGTGTGGTGAAAATTCCGATCAGCATAACAGATCTCACTGTTTCCGGAAAACCATTTTTAACCGATACCCTTCTGGATAATATCAATGAGTTGATTTTACCTCCACTTCAAGATGCTTTTTCATTGAGTTATGCCGGATTGAGTCTGACAGAAGGAAAAGAGTTGCAATACGCTTACTGGCTGGAAGGTGCCGAATCAGACTGGCACCAGGTAAACAATGAACAAAGGTTATCGTATATTAATTTATCACCAGGAAAATACAAGCTGCATATTAAATGCAAAACACGTGACGGACTTATAATGGGCAATGAGCGGATTCTAATAGTTCATTTATTGCCTGCATGGTATCAGACAACCGGCTTTAAAATAGCAGTGTTTATTTTAATAATCGGGCTCATATATGCTGCCATCCGGTATTACCTGAAACAGCAATTTAAAAAACAATATGCAATTCTGGAAAAAGAACGAGCACTTGAATCAGAACGTCAACGCATAGCCGCAGATATGCACGATGATGTAGGAGCTGGTTTAAGCAGGATTAGGTATATAACAGCTGCTATGAAAGACCAGGATGGTTTAAATAAAGATCAGATAGACAGAATTGTTTCACTCAGTGATGAATCGGTGGAAAAGATGAATGAGATCATCTGGGCGCTCAATCAGGGGAACCAGCTACTGGAAGAAATTTTATATTTTACCCGAAGTCAGTGCAGTGAGATGATCAGCAATGCAGGTATTGAATATAGTTTCAATCTTCCCGATAAAATTCCAGCCATAACGATGTCGTGGAAAGATTGCCGGAACATTTACCTGCTGGTAAAAGAAGCAGTGAACAATGCCATCAAACATGCCGAAGCCAGTAAAATAAGTGTTGAGATAATCATTCAGCAACAATTGATCATCACAATAAAAGATGATGGAAAAGGTTTTGATGCTACTTTGCAAAATGCCAACAGTAATGGACTTAGGAATTACAAAAAGCGAATCGATCATTTAAAAGGCACGTACACTCTTCATACTGTTCCCGGCAATGGAACTTCCCTGCAATTTGAAATTCCGATCTCGTAAGTCCGGAGGACTTGACTATCAGTAACCCCGGATGCAATCCGGGAGCCTGCAACGAAGGCGGCTGATCCCGAAGGGATCGAATACAATCATATCAGGTACTTCTCTTCATAAACAACGCCATGCTCATCCAGTAATCTCCTGTATTCATCTGTTGAATTTTCTTTATGGTGATGCTCTTTCTGACGCTTGATATAATTGATGATCATATCTCTTTCCCTGATCGAATAGGTAAATGCTCCATATCCTTCCTGCCATCCTTCGAACAATGGATATTTCCCGGATTCCTTCATCCATAAACTGCTGGCAACTTTAATATCTTTTACCAGATCTGCCAGTCGGATCATTGGGTGGATATCGCACATGATATGGATATGATCTTCTATTCCATTGATGCAATAAGGCTTACAGTTTTTATTGATGATGATAGCAGAGATGTATTTGTATAATTCCACATCATGATGACAGTTGATTGTAGGTCTCCGGTATTTTGTGCCGAAGACAATCTGGTAATAGATCTGGCGGTAGGTACTCATGGGTATCTTTTGCCACAAGGTATTGGTTGGGTGATATCATGGCAAGATGATTTCACGGGGGAGTTGGTGTGTTTCCCCGGACTTCGCCCGGGGTTACTGATAGTGAAGTCCTGCGGACTTGGTGAATCATGGTTGAGCGCTGATCATCTCTGATGATGCATATCAGTAGGGTACGTACATTATACTAACAGACACTGTTTCCCTTATACATCCTTCGCCTGGACTAGGCTCCGGGGTTACTGGTAGGGAAGTCCTGCGGGCAATTATTTACTTAGTTTAATGTAAAAGCTATCTAAGGAATGTTATAGAAGTTCGGTCATTTATTGCACTTACTTTTAATCAACAAAAATTAAACTGCTATGTATATTAAAATCAACTTTATGTTTGCAATCTTGCTATTCTGCAATCAGGCTAAAAGCCAGGATGTAATGTTGCAAGGAGTAAAATATTGGGAAAATTATTATGGTACTCATCCAATCAATGCTTCAATTCCTGCCACGTATAATTTTTACTATTCCGCATCTGCCACC
>JBPOHG010000308.1:0-11343 GCA_052035835.1 Bacteroidota bacterium
ATTATTCAATTGTATACCTTCATGGTTTTTCTGCTTCTCAGGAAGAAGGCAATCCTGTACACCGCCATATTGCACAAACATTTGGATGCAATTTGTTTCTTTCGAGATTATCCCAGCATGGAATTGATACTTCCGAACAACTAATGATGCTAACTCCCGAAAATTATTGGGAATCTGCAAAAGAAGCATTGGCAATCGGGCAGCAGTTAGGGAGGAAAGTCATTTTGATGGGGACAAGTACCGGGGCTACCCAGGCTATTCAGCTAGCAGCAGCTTTTCCCAAGCAGGTTCATGCACTTATTTTATATTCACCTAATATTGCCATCAACGATCCAAACGCATGGTTGCTGAATAATCCCTGGGGTTTACAAATTGCACGGCTGGTGAAAGGAGGCAAATACAATGATCCCGAAGACCAGCGGCCCATATACAGGCAATATTGGAACAAGCCTTATCGCCTGGAAGCTGCTGTTGCATTACAGGAAATGCTGGAAACAACTATGCATAAAGAAACATTTGCTAAAATTACACAGCCCGTTTTAATGTTATATTATTATAAAGACGAAATACATCAGGATGACGTTGTAAAAGTGAGTGCCATGAAAGAAATGTTTGATATGCTCTCTACACCTGCAGAACAAAAAAGAGCCGTGGCTGTTCCAAATGCGGGACATCATGTATTGGCGTCGCCAATTAAATCGGCAGATATCTTAACTGTTGAAAACGAAACCAAACGTTTTTTGAAGGAAATCATACAAATGCCATAGATTGTTTCTGATTTTCAATGAATTAGGCGCCTTCTCGTTGCCTTTTACTGATGCGCATCCATTGTATGTAAAAAATATTCTCCGTTTTTTTCCCAGCCCTTTGCATCCTCACTGAGAAAATTGTATCTTTTGCATTCCCCCCACTGAAATCTGCTGTATTCGAATGGTAAACCCATTCCATAAAATATTACTCATCATTACCAAAACAAAATGAAAAAAACACTTTACTTCCTGGCATTCCTGCTTTTAAGTTTGAATGGATTTGCACAAATTTCAGATCAGGACAGGAAAGCGGCCATGTCGCTCATTGAAAGCAACCTGCAAGACTTAGGTATGTCAGCCGATGATATTAAACAAGCAACCCTGTCTGCTACTTATCGCAATAATGATATCCAGATGGTTTACCTGCAACAGACTTACCTTTCGGTACCTGTATTCAATAGCATGCAGGTATTTGCATTCAGGAACGGCAAAGTAGTATCTGCAGCTGGGAAGCGAATTGAGCAGATGTCTCAGAAAGTAAATGCAAGCAATGCTATTGCTTCAATTAATGCTGGAATGGCAGTAGCAGCTGCGATGAAAGACAGGGGGGTGATGCAGAAGAACATTTTGTTCCCTTCAACTGTTTCGGGCAGCAAAATTTATTTCGGTACACAGGATGTATCACGTGTAAGCATCAACGCAGAACTGGTTTGGCTGCCGTTAAATGACAAAGAAATAAAACTCACCTGGCAGGTAGAATTGGCGCCTTTGAATTCAGAAGACCATTGGCTTATCAGGGTAGACGCATCCAGCGGCGTGGTGCTTGATAAGAATAATTTTACTGTTTATGAGTCACTGCCCCAGGAAAAAATGCCTGTAGCTGTTGCAGCTACAGAATCGGTATACGTAGGGGAGCATATTGAAACAAGTGAGCAGGTAAACGCACCAGAAGTGGTTACAAATGTTGCTTACCGGGTTGTTCCGTTTCCTGCGGAAAGCCCTAGCCATACGGGAGGAACCGCAAGTATTGTGAATGACCCCTGGCTGGCAGCTCCTGGAAATGCAACGTCCCTTCAATGGCATTATGATGGTACTACTTATCATGATAGTACGAGAGGAAATAATGTTTGGGCCCAGGAAGACCGGGATAACAGCAATGCAACGTTAGGCAAAACAGCCATTTCAACTACAGCACAACCCGGATTAACGTTTGATTTTGCACCCAATTATACGCTGGCTCCTACCACAACAACCAATCAGCAATTCGCAACAACGAACCTGTTTTACTGGAATAATATCATTCACGACATAACATACTTGTATGGCTTTAATGAAGCTTCAGGTAATTTTCAGCAAAACAACCAGGGCAGAGGAGGGTTAGGCAATGATTATGTAATTGCCGATGCCCAGGATGCAGGGGGTACTAACAATGCGAACTTCTCTACTCCTTCGGATGGCAGCAACCCCAGGATGCAGATGTATCTATTTACTTCCACTACACCTAACCGTGATGGAGACCTTGACAATGGGATCATCGTTCATGAATATGGGCATGGTGTTAGCAACAGGCTTACCGGTGGCCCGGCCAATAGCTCATGTTTGAGCAATGCAGAGCAGGGAGGAGAAGGTTGGAGTGATTACCTGGCCCTGATGCTCACTACCAACTGGGCTACTGCCACTGTAAACGACGGCGGTTTATCGAGGCCAATGGGTACGTATGCACTTGGGCAGGCCCCAACAGCAGTGGGTATACGCACATATCCTTATTCAACCAATATGGCGGTGAACCCATGGACTTACGCAATGATGGCGGGTACGAGCGGCCAGGTTCATACGATCGGGCAAATCTGGTGCGTGGCTTTGTGGGAAATGACCTGGGAAATGATTGCCCAGGATGGTATCAACCCCGATTTATACAACCCGGCGGCAACCGGTGGTAATTCAGCAGCTTTGAAACTTGTGATTGAAGGAATGCGATTACAACCCTGTAGCCCGGGTTTTATTGATGCACGCAATGCAATTTTAAAGGCGGACACAATTTTTTATGGGGCTAAATACAGTTGTGCAATATGGAAAGCCTTTGCTAAAAGAGGGATGGGTAAACTGGCTTCTCAGGGTTCATCAGGAAGTACTACAGATCAAATTGCCGACTTTACTAATAACGGTAGTGTGACTTTGTTGCTTTCACAGAGTGTTACTCAACAACAGGAAGGCCTCCAAGTCACATATACAAACAGGGTAGGTGCTGGTTCATGCAGTGGAATATCCAATTTTACATTAAGGGATACCTTGCCATTGAATGTCACATATGTAAGTGGTGGTTCTTATGATGCAGGTACACGTGTTGTAAGCTTCCCTGTAAATCTTGCTGTTGGTCAAAGCCAGGATTATAGTTTTACTGTGCAGGTAAACCCTGGAAGTTATTATGCCCCGGTTATGTTGCTAGATGAAACAGTACCAGGAACAACTATATCTTCAACCTGGACAACCAGTTCTACAACTTCCACAAACTGGACTACATCTACTGTACAAAGTACCAGTGCACCAAATTCACTGTTCAGTTTGAATATTATTACAACTTCCGATCAGAAGATTCAAACTACCAACAGTATTAGCCTGCCTGCAATTCCTCCGGTTCTTACATTCCAGGGAAACATCAATGCAGAAGCAGCATGGGATGGAGGTGTAGTAGAAATCAGTACAGATGGAGGAACCAACTGGGTAGACCTTGGGCCGAATATGATATCCGGAGGATACAATGGCACACTTAACAATAGCGGAACCAATCCCATCAGGGGAAGGGCTGCATTTACTGCAAGTACCGGAGGGTTTGTAAAAACAACGATTAACCTGGCTGCTTATGGTGGTCAGAATGTAAAATTTCGTTTTCGTTTTGGTTCCGATGGCAGTGTAGCCTCGGTTGGCTGGTACCTGGATGATATCAGCATTAAAGATATTGCCATGGTGAATATGCGTTCCAGCCTTTTTAATAACGCAAATACCCGGGTTGCAATCAGTGATACGTTCACATTGATCCTGCCCGGGGTTACTTGTACATCAGGTAGTATAAATAATCAGCCTGAGAATGCAGCTATTTGTGAAGGCGGATCAACTTCTTTTAGTGTGAATGCTACAGGTACGAACCTGGTTTATCAATGGCAGCAAAGTACTAACGGGGGAACAAGCTTTTCGGATATCCCCGGAGAAACAGGCCCGGCGCTTCAGGTAAATGCGGCTTCTGCATCCATGAATGGATACTTGTTTCATTGTGTGATAAATGGAGATTGTACCATCAACTTAACTTCTGCAAATGCAGTGCTTACCGTTTATTCATTGCCGGTAGCTCCCGGGGCTGTACCCGCTTCTATTTGTGGTACAGGCAGTGTGAGCATTGGTGCTGTACCAGGTGCAGGTGAAGCTATTAACTGGTATGATGCATTAACAGGTGGTACTTTGTTACAGCCGGGTTCGAATGGTTTCGTTACACCTGTGATTAGTACTACAACTGTTTATTATGCAGAAGCATTTAACAGCACAAATGGTTGTGTATCTGCATCAAGAACTCCCGTAACAGCAACGGTTAATGGTATCCCTTCTGCACCAGTTGGAACTAACGGATATACCTGTGATTTTGGTTCAGTGTTAATCTCTGCAACAACTGGGTTGGGCCAAACAATAGATTGGTACAATGCGCCAAGTGATGGAAGCTTATTGCAAGCAGGAACAAGCAGCTATACAACTTCAGGTATTAGTAATTCAATCATTTATTATGCTGAAGCCAGGGATATAGCTTCGGGTTGTATTTCTGCTACACGTACTCCTGTACTTGCTGAAGTTAGGAACACGACTACAAGTACGACTGCCATCAGCATTTGTTCGGATCAACTGCCTTATACATGGAACAACCAGGTGTTTAATGCTGGTGGCGTATACCAGGTAGTATTTACAAATGCAGCCGGTTGTGATTCTGTGGCTACGTTGTTATTGGATGTTGCGGCGATATTGAATATGTATGATGTAACAGGGGGAGGAAGCTATCCTACTGGTGGTGCCGGTGTACCTGTTGGGCTAAATGGTTCTCAACCAGGTATTCAATACCAGCTTTTACTTAACGGGGCTGTAAGTATGGGAAGTATAGTAACGGGAACGGGTGGCCCAATAATTTTTGGTAACCAAACCAGCGAGGGCACATATACAGTAATTGCAGCGCCATCTTCACTTTGCCCGAAAACGATGAATGGTTCGGCTACGGTTGTTGTTGCCAGTGCTCCGCCGCTGTCCTTTACCGTTACCGGAGGTGGGACATATTGCACAGGGGGATCGGGATTGAGTATCGGACTGGCAGGTTCGGAAGTTGGCGTTAGCTATCAACTCCAACGTGCAAATGGTACGATCAACGTTGGGGCACCAGTTAGCGGAACCGGGTTAGCAATTGGCTTTGGTTTGCAAACCATTGCAGATTCTTATACCGTATTGGCAACCAATACTACAAATACATTTACGCAACAGATGGCCAATAGCGTACTTATCAGGATAGCTTCATTGCGAACACCTTCAACACCCGGTGCAATTGCCGGCCCTTCCGATGCCTGCCCGCTTATTGGTGTTTCTAATGCTATTTACACCATTCGCCAGGCATCCAATGCTACTTCTTATATCTGGACTGCCCCGGCTGGTGCAACCATTATTGGAAGCAATACCGATACAATCGTAGAAGTGCAGTATAGCAACGCATTTGTTTCTGGTAACCTGTCGGTTCAATCTGTAAATGCTTGTTTCAACAATGCGGTTAGCAGCATCAGGAATCTTGCAATCACCAAAAGAATACCTGGTACGCCCGGAAGCATTGCGGCGTCATCAAGTAATGCTTGTGCGTTTGTTGGAAATGGAAATACCATAACTTATACGATCAGGAAAGTAACGTACGCTACAAATTATGATTGGACTGTTACAGCAGGGATGAATATCATTAGCAATTTTGGCGATACTGGAATAGTGGTGAGCTTTAATGCAGGATTTAGTACGGGTACGGTTTCTGTTGCTGCCCGAAACAATTGTGCAACCAGTGCATTGAGGTCTCTCACGGTTAGAAGTACATCTCCTTCTGCACCCGGTGCCATTAGTGGCCCTGCCAATGTTTGTTCTTTTATTGGCCAGCCTGTTAATGCAGTGTATTCAATAATTCCGGTTAATGGTGCGAGCTCTTATTTATGGACAGTTCCAGCCAATTCAACCATCGTTGCCGGGCAGGGAACAGCCAGTGTAGAAATTTCTTTTGCATCTACATTTACGGGGGGCACATTAAGTGTAAGGTCGGTAGCGGCATGTGGCAACAGTTCGGCAAGGAGCCTGGGATTGGTAAAAAATGTTGCCAAACCAGGTGTCATCTCAGCTTCGGCACCTGCCTGTCCGTTAACTACTGTTACTTATAGTATTGCTGCTGTTCCATTTGCAACATCTTATCAATGGTCGGTTCCAACGAATGCTACCTATGTTTCGGGACAGGGTACAACAAGTTTTGTGGTGACTTACAAAGCAGCTTTTGTTTCAGGAACGGTTACAGTTAAGTCAATTAATAACTGTTCGTCAAGTGCTGTTAGATCATTGTCAGTGGATAATAGTGGTTGCCCAGCCCCGGTATTATTTACTAAGGGGGTAGTTGAAGTGGAAGATGTAAAACCGGCAACCGCTTCCATTTTTCCAAATCCAGTATATGGTCATTGTAATGTGATTCTTACAAAACTGGATACAGGTGTTCAGTCTGCTTTTATCAGTATAATTGATATGGCTGGACGAACGGTGATGCAACAAAATGTACCAGTTGTAAGAAACCAGGGTTCGGTAATGCTTACAATGGATCTAGGCCAACTAAAATCAGGTTCTTATATTTTGCAATACAGGAATAAAATCGGGCAGTTAGAGAATATTATCTTCCAGGTATTACACTAACGAATTAAATATATAATATAAAAATGGGAAGGGCAACCTTCCCATTTTTGTTTCGTATGCTAAAAAAGAGCCGCCGGAATATTTCTATTCCGGCGGCGACTTGAAAGTTTCAGGGATATTGAGTTATAATAATTTTATGTAAGCTTAGCTGAATAATCCGCCTTTTTTAAGTGAGCGAGTGCTACTTCCAATCAGGAAACCATTTTGATAGATCTCAATTTTGTAATCACCCTTTACAAAGTTTGATTCGGGTACAAATGAGAAAGCTACATTTTTAGTTTTTGAAGTTTCCAGGTCAACTGGAAGTTTGGCAGTAAAGATCTTATTGCCTTCTTCACGGGTAGTAAATGTACCTGCAGCTTCAGCACCTGTAGTAATTGGTTTTCCATCAGGCCCGATCACGAGAACATACACATCAGTTGTTCCGTTTTGGATAATACGGTTGGCAACATCAAAGCTAACTACCATTTTATCTACGCGTTTTGCAGTAGTAGACATTTTCTCTTTACCGCTTTTTCTTACATCTATTGGGGTAATGGTGATGTTGCTGGCATTTAATGTTGATGCAACATCTACTTTCTTTTCCAGGTCTTGTTTGATAGCGTTGGTAGCAGAAAGATCTTGTGTGAGTTTTTCTTTATCTGCTGTTAAAGCTATTTTTTCTTCGCCCAAAATCCTGTTATCTTCAGTAAGCTTGGCAATTTCCTGCTCCATGCTACTGATCTTTGTATTAAGGCTGGCAATTAATGTTTTTGCTTTTGATAATTCGGCACTTGTTGCATTTTTCTTATTAAGGATGCTGCGAATTTCATCTTTTGCTTTAGCGATCTCCTTATTTTTTTCTTCCAACTGTCCATTCAAACCAGTTGTTACGGTTTCCATTGAATCAAGGCGTGCGAGTGATGCATCGAAACTTGATTGCAATTCACTTTTTTCAGTAGTTACTGCTGCGATTTGAACTTGTTGCTGATCAATCTGCTTAGACGTATTTGATTTATCGTAAGCCAGATAACCACCTGTTGCTACGAGTGCAACCGATAAAGCACCTATAATTGCATTTTTATAGTTTTTTGTTTGTGGCTTTGTTTCCATCGTTGCCACTGGTGTGTTTGATGTGCTCATGGTAATGAATTTTAAGATTTAAGATTAATGGGTAAGTATCTTTCGATATGTATGATTTTTTAATTTGCATGGACAATTTCCAAAACCGTGCCATAATTTTTTTTTGTAAACGGCTGGCCATCGATTGGGTACGTTATTTATAATTTTTATAACAAATAATAGAAGACTGATTTTATTCCAAAAGTATGATTGTCAGATAGTTGTACATATTTTTCGACAAAACATTTAAAGCCCTTCATTACAATTGAAGTTTTTATTATCTAGGAACTGTATTGCCTGGCTATTAACTTTCTGAACTGTAAACTTGCAGTTTTGTGATTCGTTATATAACTTTATATTCACTTACCATTCTGAAAGATTCCATTTCTCCAACTCCTTTGCAAAATCAAGCCTATTTTACTTCCCTAATTCAGCCGCTTATCCTTTGTTCATCCTCTGAACGACCGTTACACATAATTAATTATTTCCTTTAGAAAGACATTTTCCAAGGCAATCAAACATTTTAGTTTAAGTGTTGCTTCGCTTATCCATTATCATTGAAATGAACCGATCTATTTCAAGTTCACATTCATCAATTAAAAAGATAAGTTATGGAGCAGTTTTACGACAGTTATACGAAAGTGATACAGGACAAAACTTATTATTTTGTCAAACGCTACCTCCGTTTTCCAGAATATGCAGGTGTGTCGGATATTATGGAAGGATATGGCATGCATACAGATTTTAATAAGGCATGTGAAATAGCTGGAATCAAAGATACTGCTGTACGTAAGCAGGTATTTGAACAGATGGAGCGAAAGTTCACATACGCAAGGGTGGTAGCATTAAAGAAAGTTTCTTTTGAAGGGAAGACGATCAACCTGTAAGACATCTTCCGGAAATGTATTTAGGCCGCATTGGCGGCTTTTTTTATTTGGCTGATTTAACAAAACAACTTGATATTATGGGGTACATGCAATTAAACCATTACTTATTTATTGCCTCTTATACCTGTAACAACGGCGGAAAATATTTTCCGCTTCAACATTAAAATCAGGCAATCATGAAAAAATTTTTACTTGGAATTTCAATGACAGTGTTGTTTACTGCTTGTCAAACAAACAAGAAAGATGCACTCGATATTCAAAAAGATCTGCTCCCGGTTAACAATGCAAATTTGTATAACAGCAGTATACTAACGGATACGGGTATTGTAAAACGAAATCAAGATGAAGTTAGTGAGGAAATACAATATGTGAAGCCGGTAAGGCGGAAAAAGATTGTTAGGGTAGTACAAGCAGTTGAACCGGCCTCCGCCCCAGTCGTTGTAGTAAATAACCCGCCTGTCGTTTCCGAAGCGCCGGCGCCTGTTATCAATGCACCAGTTGAAACCAATACGGGTAATACAGAATCTGGCAATGCAGGAACAACCTCCAATACAGAGCCAAAGAAAAAAGGGTGGAGCAGTGCTGCTAAAGGAGCTGTCATCGGAGGTGTTGGAGGGGCCGTAGCAGGAGCTGTCATTAATGGAAAGAACCGTGGGAAAGGTGCGATTATCGGGGGTGTTATAGGCGCAGCTGGAGGTTATATTCTTGGCAGGAAAAAAGATAAAAAAGAAGATGAAGGCAATTTGGTAGCAAATTAGTTTCCATCTTATCATTTATAAAAAGCATTGTAGCAGTACAATGCTTTTTATTTTAATGAAGGCTGGCGGCAAATACGCCAATAGTCGATGATGGTTCGAATGACGTCTTTAAATTCTGTATAGCTGTTGTCCTTTTGAAAAAATCCTTGTACGGTGGTTTGTTTGTATGCTTCATTGACTGCATATTGTGAAACATAGTTTGTATAAAAAATGAATGGAATAGATCTTGCCCAGATTTGTGTATGTTGGTCGAGCTGTTTTTTAAATTCAATCCCGTCATGCCTGGGCAGGTTTACATCACAAAAAATCAGGAATGGTTCTTCTGTGTGCAGTTGAATAAACTGATAAGCGCTATCCCCGTCATCAAAAAACAAGAGTTGGTTAAAAACGTGCGCTTCCCGAAATGCCTGCCTGAATAAAGCACGGTCGGCCGGGTCGTCTTCTATGATGAGTATGGGCCCTTTTTTTGCCATGGTACAGATTTACCAGAAAAGGGCACAAATACCATGCTAATGCAGAAAAATAAATACGCAAAAAAAGCTGTAAACATACGTAGCGAAAATACGCCGATACCTGTTGTATTTTGTAGTTAAACAGACGTAAATAGGGTGGTTATTCGAGCCTGGTAGCATTGAAAGTATCTCCCTGGTTAAAATCACCAGTTAAAAATCCTTTTTTAAACCAATACATCCTTTGTGCAGAGGTCCCATGCGTAAAAGATTCGGGGACTGCATAGCCTTGAGCTTCTTTCTGAAGCCGGTCATCACCAATTGCGTTTGCCGCAGTTAATGCTTCATCGATATCTTCAGCTTCGATAATGCTTTTACCATCGGCTGTTTTAATTTGTTGTGCATGGTTGGCCCAAAGCCCAGCGTAAAAATCAGCCTGTAATTCGAGGCGAACAGAATATTTATTGTATTCTTCTTCACTTACCTGTCCTCTCATTCTTTGCACTTTAGCGGATGTCCCCAACAGGTTTTGAATATGGTGGCCCACTTCATGTGCTACAACATATGCCATAGCAAAATCGCCGGGTGCCCTAAACCTGGTTTGTAGTTCCTGGTAAAAAGAAAGGTCTATATACAACTTGTTATCAGCCGGGCAATAAAAAGGGCCGGAAGCAGAACTAGCATTGCCACATGCAGATTCAACAACATTTCTAAAAAGTACCAGGGTGGGGGCACTATACTGTTGGCCACTTGCTGCAAATATTTTACCCTATACTTCTTCCGTGTCTGCCAGCACCACTTTTACAAATGAAGCCCGCTCGTTATCTGCAGCTTCTTCTTCCGGAGAAAGCTGGCTTGCGGGTTGAGTGTTTTGTTCGGGCATGGTTGGCAACTGAATATTCCCTCCTTCACCGCCGCCACCAAGGAGCAATTGAAGTACAATTACAATCACTCCAAGCATACCTCCGCCTGCGAGTACTTTTCCTCCAGTAGACATACCTCTCCGGTCTTCCACATTTTCACTTTCTCTTCTTCCTTGCCAGCGCATAGTAGTATTATTTGGTTGTAAAATGAATGAGCAGCACAAATATAAAAAAGTGCCCATTATATGGCGATAATTTTTCTGAAAGTATAAAACCGGACTATTTGTGACCGCGTTTTAGCCGTGCAGTATAAAGAATATAAACAGTGTACATAAATTAAAAAGCCGGCACATATGTACCGGCTTAGTGACCGCGTTAGGAATCTAACCTACACCCTTCCCGGCCTGCGGTCGGGATGCGCGAGTCAGTTGAGCTGCCGCCCATCAGTTTTTTTAATCTTATCTGGCTTTTCCAGCCCTTTATTTGCTTTTCTCTATGCATGGCTTCAGTCTTTGATTCAAAAGTTTCGGTGTAAGCAATTTTCCAGTCTTTGGCTTTTGAAGTAAAGCCATTGTGGTTTGCTAAAT
>JBPOHG010000020.1:0-9291 GCA_052035835.1 Bacteroidota bacterium
GTAGTTCTTTGCTGCATTAATACCACCTTGAGCGGCGATACTATGTGCCCTTCTTGGCGAATCCTGGAAACAGAAAGCTTTCACTTTGTATCCTAATTCACCCAATGAGGCGGCAGCAGAAGCGCCGGCCAAACCGGTACCTACGACAAGTACTTCCAGTTTACGTTTGTTGGCCGGGTTTACCAATTTTACATGCCCTTTGTAATCACTCCACTTTTTGTCCATTTCACCGTGTGGAATCTTTGCATCTAAAGCCATATCGTTAAGATTGGTTGGTTTGAGTAATGTTTGTTTGAGTTGTATGGGCCACCCTGCCCCGATCTGCTACACGATCCATCCCAGGTAAATAGCCACCGGCATCAGCGCAAATAAAATGCAGATGATGATCGCATAGCCGGTACCGAGGGTTTTGATGATCGGTGTATATCTTTTGTGATTGATCCCTAAGGTTTGAAAAGCGCTCTGGAAACCATGATAAAGGTGCCAGAACAACGCAATGACACCAGCAATATAAAGCGCCACGATCCATCCATGGCTGAATACTTCCTGCATTTCCTCATACAGGTTGTGCGGCCTGTCGCCACTGTACAATGCCACTTTGGTACCTACATAAAAATGAGCCAGGTGCATGATGATAAAAAACAGCAGCAGGGTTCCCAGGATGCCCATCGAACGGCTGTACCAGGTGCTGTTCTTTTGGGGTTTGTTGCTGTAATACTGAACCGGGCGGGCCGATTTGTTTTGCTTCCAAAGCAGCAATCCCTGAACAATATGGAGGATCAGCCCGGCAAACAAACCTATTTCCAGGAAACGTACAATCCAGTTATGGCTCATAAAATGGGCCATTTCATTAAAGGTTTCCCCATTGTCGTTTAAGAAAATGCAGGAATTGATGCCGGCATGAACGATCAGGAAAGTAATCAAAAAAAGCCCTGTAAAGGCCATGCTGAATTTTTTACCAATCGAAGAAGTAAAAAAATGTTTCCAGGTCATAAGAGAAAGTTGTGAGGTATAAATGGTGCACAAAAATAACACACCCGCGTTCAATTTGTTAATTTATTGTCATTTTTTATTCATTTGACGCCGAATTTGTTATACAAACCGGTAAAAAAAGCACCGATTTTGTGAACCCAGGTACACTAATCATTGACTTCCTACTCAATACTTTCCATCTTTCATTTCCGGTGCATCCGCGAAAGAGTGGTAAACTGGCATTGGATATCGCTGACTGGTTACCGTTATTAAGCCAATTATTACAAGAGGAATGGCTTCCCAAAAGGAATCAAAAAAAGACCAATATCTTTAATCTATGAAATGGTTGCTTAACTTCTTACTGCTGCTGCTGGTTTCATTTGTACATGCACAAGACAGCAGTTTTAAAAAACTCACGGTAAATGCGTTTGCAGAAGTGTATTACAGCTATGATTTTTCTAATCCCCCCCATCACCAAAAACCATCATTTCTCTACAATCATAAAAGGCATAATGAAATTAACTGCAACCTGTTGATGGTGAAAGCCGTTTACTCCGACAGCAGTTACCGGGGAAATCTCGGCGTGATGGCCGGCAACTATGCCGAATACAACCTGGCTGCGGAGCCTGCATGGGCACAATTTATCTATGAAGCAAATGCTGGCATCAGGCTTTCGAAGAAAAGAAATATATGGTTGGATGCCGGAATACTGCCATCGCATATTGGGTTTGAAAGTGCTATCAGTGCCGATTGCTGGACGCTTACCAGGAGTTTGCTTGCCGAAAATTCGCCTTATTATGAAGCTGGTATCAGGCTTTCTTATACGTCTAAAAACGAGCAACTTTACCTGTCAGCTTTATATTTGAATGGATGGCAAAAAATACGCAGGCCGGTAGCTGTTCAACGTCCTTCTTTTGGTGTTCAGGTCAATTACAAACCTTCTGCAAAACTTACATTGAATTACAGCAATTTTATAGGATCAGACCAACCCGACAGTTTGAAAGCCCTGAGGCTTTTCCATAATTTATACATGCAATATGAGCCTTCAGAAAAATTTGGCATTATCGCCGGCTTCGACATCGGGTCTGATAAAACGAGTACGAACAAATATGCAACCTGGTATTCACCGGTAATTATTATACGGCAAAGCCTGAATAAAAAAACGAGGGTGGCCATCAGAGCAGAGTATTATTCCGATGAAAAACAGTTGCTCCTCTTTACAGGCACTCCCAACGGTTTTACCATGTTTGGGTTTTCAACAAATTTCGACTATGACATCAACAAAAAAATCAAAGTGAGGCTGGAAGGAAAAATGTACCGCTCGGGCGATGTTATTTTTGAAAAAAGCGACAGGCACAATTATTCAATTACTACGAATATGGCTATTAAACTTTAGGTAGACAGCGATTTTGTACTTTCAAAGTAAATTTTACTCCCAATTACTTATTACATGTAGGTTATACTTATCCCTCATTCAATTCTTTTGCTCATTTCCTGCTCCACCATTTGATAAATAAACTCTGGTTTTAGGGTACGCCATTGCGGTAGTTCTATCAGTTGGATGTAGTGGGTAAGCCGGGCATTTTTAAAATCATATTTACTCTGTTCGGGCATATTCAAAATAGCCACCCAGCCCCGGTCATCTTCCAGCTGTTCGTGCCATTCCTCATAATAGCTATCATCACTGCTATGAAAATTCAATACATTTTCGGCAACTAAAATTATACGGGTAATGCCACGTGCAAATAACTGGTCGGTAATATTGCGGCGCATGGTCATGATGTCGTTTTCAATTGCATCGTTCCATTCACCCATTAATTCTATAATGGCGAAATGCTGGTCATACTCTACAAACAGCAGTTTCATATATAAAGTCCGGGAGCCAAATTCATCCCATTGCGGATGAATGTAGTAATTATAAAGGGTTTGGGAATATTCAAATTCGCTGTACGTGCGGCCAAAGAAGGGCGACTGCTCATCCTCTTCGGCGGTATACAAATGGCGCCAGTTGTAAAATGGTTCTATATCCTGCATCGCGGTTTAGGAATGGAATACAAAGTTCTGCAAATACCGTCATAATTAGCACAAAAAAAGAGGCTACCTGTTTGGCAGCCTCCGGACTTATTAACCCGAATATTATTATTGTACCACAATCGTTTCTTTGATCACAACCGCTTTGCTTTCATCGAGCACTTTCACTACATAAACGCCTTTGGCTGCACTGGCACTAAGGTTCACCCTTTCGGTTTGCAAGCCTTTAACCACACTTACAGATTTGGTAAGGAGGATTCGGCCGGCCAGGTCGGAAACTACAATTGAATATTTTCCTGCAGGCTTCCTGTCGAATACCACATTGAATACTGAATTGGTTACCGGGTTTGGATACACTTTTGCATCAGATGCCAGGGCCATTTCCGGGAGTTTAGAGCCACTCATGAATGTATTGGCAGCATCTGCTTCTTTTTGTAACAGCAGGTTGGCATTGGCGAAATCAGATGCATTGTATTTTACATCAGAACCTTCCATTTTTACTGCTTTGAGGTCGTTCAGTTTTACTACGAAATAACCATCAAACTTGTTGGCGCTTCCTACCACAATATCACCATCATCGTTTACTGCAGCAGCATTGGTAGTATAACCTACCGGCAAGCCCTGGATATTTCCTTTGAAACTGGCGATCCTGGTATTTACATCAATCACAAAAACGTTGTGGTTGGCAGAAATCACATAGAGCTTGCCAAAAGCATCGGCAATCATATCTCCGCCCCAACTGGTGCATTTGTTGTGAATAGACACCCCTTTGTTGTCATCGGCATCAATGATATTGCCAAGTTCTGTAATCACTGGCGTTTTACCAGTTGTGAACTTAATGAACCTGTTGCCGTCATTGCTCAGCGCATAACCGTTACCGTCGGCACCAATCACCATCCGGGTAATATTGGTAGCTTCATCGGCAGGGTTGGTAGCTTTCAGCAAATCGGTTTGCATGGTATAAAATTGCGGCGTCTCGTTCTTAATATTGAGATCGAGCCAGCGCAATTCACCCATCCTCATGGGCGTGAAGAATAATTTATTGGTCCGCCTGTCATAAGCAGCCGCAGCTACAAAAGTGCTGGTTGGATAATCGGGGGAATTGAAAATATTTCCGTTTGAAGTGGCAGCTTCATTCACAGTTTTCTTAGAATTCACATCTGTTAACTGGAACTTCGTTTTGCTGCGCTCAAAAATGCTCTTGGTTACCTGTCCGGTAGATAGGTCAACCTGGCGGATGTTCATCCACACAAAATCATTGTTACCATCGCCGGTAATTGCATACGTGGTCTTGTTGTGCTGTGCGTTTGTAACAAGGGAACCGGCTAAAAGTGCTGTTGCAAGTAAAATTTTGTTGTTCATAAGTGAAGGTATTTGTTTGGTTATACTTTGCTTGTTTGGTAAAACAGAAGCCTAATTTAGTACAATCCTTTCACCGTTCCAAGATTTTTTTATGATTGGTGGCTGGCGATGGCCTTGCTAACGCTCCCATGCTGAAGCAATAAGCGGCGGGCTTCAGCCAGATCGCTCATTTTTAACTTTTTCATAACCATTTGGGCGCCCCTTTCAATTAGTTTTTCATTGCTGAGTTGCATGTGCACCATATGGTTGTCTTCTACCCTTCCCAGTTGAACCATCACAGCGGTTGAAATCATATTCAACACCATTTTTTGGGCGGTGCCGGCTTTGAGGCGGGTACTGCCAGTAATGAATTCGGGGCCGGTAGATACTTCTACAGGAAATGCAGCCATAGCAGCGATGGGTGACCCGGGATTGCAGCAAATGGCACCGGTAATGATCCCCGATTCGCGGCATTTTTGCAAAGCATGCAATACATAGGGTGCAGTGCCGCTGGCAGAAATACCAATGACAACATCCTTGGCGTTTACCTGCTGGTTCAATAGATCGGCCCATCCTGCATCGGTATTGTCTTCTGCAAATTCAACAGCACGGGTAAACGCTTTTTCGCCACCTGCTATAAGGCCGGTGACGAGGCCCTCGGGAACGCCAAATGTAGGCGGGCATTCGCTTGCATCCACTACCCCCAGGCGGCCGCTGGTACCAGCCCCTATGTAAAATAACCGCCCTCCGGCCAGCAATTGATCGGCTACCACCGTAACCAAACGTTCAATCGCAGGCAAAGCCTCCCGAACAGCCAGGGCCACTGCGGCATCTTCCCGGTTGATGGCTTCCAGTATGCCAGATACGGGCATCTCTTCTATGTGGCGGTAAGGCGAATCGGCTTCGGTGAATTTTATAAAAGGCACGTACAGGTTTTACTGGTGGTATTTAATAAGCCCTTCCATAGGATTCTGCAGTACTTTCCCCATTTGCAGTTCATAGGAGCCGCACATATCTTTCAGCACATCCCTGAAACCATAGGCCACGCTTCCAACGAAATGGATGGGCAATGTCCAGCTCTCGCGGTATTTATAAATATGGTTGAAGAAAAAATCATTGAACCCGTCTTCAATAATGTTCTCTACCATGAAATGCCCCCGGTTTTCGGCCAGGAACCCGGCAAAACCAGCCAGGTATCGGTTGGGCAATGGCTTTTTATAAACATGGTCGAGAATTTCGGTCATACTCGTTTGGTATTTTGAATTGAACCGGTCCATCAGCTCCGGGTCGAAGGTATTGTAGAGATAATACTGAATGACTTTTCGGCCGAGGTAGGTACCGCTTCCTTCGTCGCCCAGAACATACCCGAGGCCCGGGCTGTTTTTTACAATTTTCTTCCCATTGTAGTAGCAGGAATTGGAGCCGGTTCCCAGGATACAGGCCACGCCTTTCTGATCGCCGCACAGCGCTTTGGCGGCACCGGCAAGGTCGTGGTCAACCTTTACTTTTGCCCCCTTAAATACCCCCTCAATGGCTTTGCGGATCATGGCTACATTGGCCGGGTTGCTGCAACCTGTGCCATAAAAGAATACCTGTTCGGGTGCCTGTTTTTTAAGCACCGGTTTTAATTCTGTTTCGAGGATCTGGCGCACCTGCTCCCCTTGAAGAAAATAAGGGCTGATGCCCTGTGTGGTCACCATTATCTTTTTGCGGCCCGAGAGGAGGCACCATTCGGTTTTAGTTGAGCCACTATCGGCTACCAGTGTAACGGCCATTGTTTGATCTGATTTAATTGGAAGATCAAGTTAAAACATTCGTTTCAAAACCCGATAAAAATCAAAAGGTTGGCAACAAAAAATTAACTTCGCTGCCATTATCAACTTGCGGATGAACAACAAACAGATGAAGAACAGGAAAATACAGGTATGGCTTCCCCTGATGCTGAGTGCAGCCATGATTGGGGGGATGTTTATGGGGTACAAGATGAGGGACGGCATTCCCGGCAAAAGTTTTTTTTACATGGAGAAACGCAGGCCGGTACAGGAAATCATAGACCTGATACAAAACAAGTATGTAGACGAAGTAAATATCAACCAGCTTGCAGATACGGCCATACAGGCCATCCTCACCAAACTCGACCCACACTCCTCTTTTATTCCCGCCAACGAACTGGCAAGGGTAAATGAAGATATTCAGGGCAGTTTTTATGGCATTGGAATTGAATTCGACATTTTTGATGATACGCTCAATGTTGTGAATGTGCTGAAAGACGGCCCGGGTGCAAAAGCGGGTATCCGTACCGGTGATAAATTCCTTCAAACAGACAAAGTAACCATTGCGGGCACCCGCATCAGCACCGATTCTATCCGTCAATTGCTCCGTGGTAACCGGGGCACTACGGTAGCCATTCGATTGCTGAGAGCAGGCAAAATAGTTGAACTCACAGTATCCAGGGACATCATCCCGCTTACGAGTATTGATGCTGCGTATATGATTGACCGTGAGATTGGTTATATCCGGCTCAACAAGTTCTCTACCCAAACCTACCGCGAGTTTATGGAGTCGCTGCTCGATTTAAAAAAGCGGGGGCTTAAAAAACTCATCCTCGACTTGCGTGGCAATGGCGGAGGTGTATTGGAAGAAGCGGTGGAAATTGCAGATGAATTCCTGGAAGGCGACAAACTGATTACCTATACGGAAGGCAAACATACCCCCCGCAAAGAGTTTCGCTGCCGCCGGCAGGGGCAATTTGAACAAGGTGGACTGGTTTTACTGGCAGATGATGGCAGCGCAAGTGCGAGTGAGATCTTACTGGGTGCATTGCAGGATTGGGACAGGGCCACCATTGTGGGGCGCAGAAGTTTCGGGAAGGGGTTGGTGCAGGAGCAGTTCGACCTCAGCGACCGC
This sequence comes from Bacteroidota bacterium, assembly GCA_052035835.1. Classification (GTDB taxonomy): domain Bacteria; phylum Bacteroidota; class Bacteroidia; order Chitinophagales; family Chitinophagaceae; genus Ferruginibacter. The sequence goes on from JBPOHG010000020.1 coordinate 7,252, forward strand.
AGTGCTCTAAGGCTTACCGTTGCACGTTATTATACCCCATTGGGAAGAAGTATCCAGCGGCCGTATGAAAATGGCGGAAAAGCTTATTACGAGGAAATTGGCAAAAGGTATACGGATGGGGAATTGTACAGCGCCGACTCGGTAAAGAACGATACCAGTAAAGTGTACAAAACCCCCAAAGGGAAAAGGCTGTATGGCAAGGGCGGCATCACCCCCGATGTGTTTGTGGCTGCGGATACCGGGAAGATAACGGAAACGCTTACCCGATTGTATGCTAAAGGGCTGATCAACCGGTTTGCTTACCAGTTTTCGATGTTGCAGGGTAACCTTACGGGCCAATACAAAGACCCGGCACTTTTTGAAACTGGTTTTCAATTCACAGAGAGTTACTGGAATGATTTTGCTGCTATCGCCAGCCGCGATTCGGTAGATATCAACCTCCTCAACGAAGCTGATAAAGTGTTTGTAAAACGCTCTCTCAAAGCATCCATCGCCAGGCAGCTATGGCGCAATACTGGTTATTTTGAAGTATTTAATGCGGGGGATGAAACGGTGAAGAAAGCGGTGGAAAGCCTACAATAACAAAAACCTCCGTGAGGAGGTTTTTATCAAATTAATTCGTATTAAGCAAGACAAATTAACAAAGCTTAACGTAAGACATTGAATATATACAGTTGCTCAATTAGATATTAGGATGCACAAATCTACCCACCCCTCTTTTTACATATTGTAGTTATTGCACATAAACATTTGTAGTATATCTACTACAAATAGGCCATTTCTAACAACTGGATAGTCAGTTAATTACCAGGATCCTGCTTGCCTGGCTGCCCTTTTTTGAACCATAGTAAATAATAAACAGGTACGCCGGTGAGCATCAACAATACCCCTGTGGCGGTTTGCCCGGGTTGGGTGATGAGCGTATTGGCCAATAATCCCAGTGAAAATAAAATGAACAGGTAAGCTGCCCAGTGATACCCCCAGGGTAGTTTGCTGATCTTGCCTGCCCGCTTTAGTTTCATCAACCCATAGGCCAGCAGGGCATAAAACAGGAACCCGGCAAATATGATCATATCCGTAAGTGTGTCAAAGCTGCCACTGAACAATAGCAGGCAACTCATTAACATAGAAGCCAGCAAAGCAATATGGGGCGTATGGTAACGGGGATGTATGCGTGCAGCAGGGCTGAAAAAATTACCATCGGCAGCCATTTTATAGTACAACCGGGCATACGTGATGATCAGCCCGTTGAGTGCGCCAAACGTGCTGAAAAGGATCAGTATACTGATGATCCTATTCCCCATACTCCCTGCCACCTCCTGCATCATAACGGCAGCGGCTATGTCATTTTCATCCATCGCTTTTAATTGTGCCGGGCTTAGCACATGGAGGTATGCCAGGTTAATGAGTACATACAGCAACATCACCAGCAACACCCCCATCACTATAGACCTTGGAAGGTTGCGTTGCGGGTGTTTAATTTCGCCTGCCATAAATGATATGTTCAACCAGCCATCATACGCCCAGAAAGCACTAAGCATGGCTGCAAAAAAAGCGCTGGCCAGGGGAAGCCCTGCTTTGTTTACCGGCAATATTTCAGGAGGAGCCGGTGTATTTCCACCGGTTGAACCGGTAAATGATAAGCCATAAACAATCACCAGCAGGATCCCGGCAATTTTTATCCAGGTAAGCAGGTTATTAAGTGTAGCCCCGGCTTTAGTACCCTTGTAATTCACCCAGGTGAGCAGCACTATAACGGAAAGGGATACCAGCTTTAAACCCGAATGGGCAAATGGGTAAACAACCCCTCCAATATGTAAGTGTTCCCAGTTTTTTAAGGGGTCCCCTAGCGGGACAAGTTGATGGATAGACTGTGTAAAAATATAGCCGAGTGCTGCAATGGATGCGCTGCCAATGATGGTAAAACTTGCCCATCCAAACAAGAATGCGGTGAAATTACCGAATATGATGCGCAGGTATTCATACTCCCCACCCGATTCGGTAGATATGGCTGCCAGCCCTGAAACAGTGAGAGCGCCC
>JBPOHG010000283.1:0-6912 GCA_052035835.1 Bacteroidota bacterium
CTGCTGCATTCATTTATAATTTTGTAAAAATCTAATCCTCTACCGAATCAACATTTTGTATGAAAAAAATTTGCACACAGGGTTTGTTGCTGCTTACAGGGTTTTCATTGCTGATGGCAGGTTGTGAATCTACCAAGCGTATGAGTAACCAGGACAAGGGGGTTGCAATTGGGGCTGCCGGTGGTGCAGTGATCGGTGGCATCATAGGTAACAATGTGGGCAAGAAAGGGAACACAGCGCTTGGGGCTTTGCTGGGTGCAGCCATCGGCGGTGTAGCCGGTGGTTTAATAGGCAATAAAATGGACCGCCAGGCTCAAAAAATTAAAACAGAAATTCCTGGCGCAAAAGTAGAACGCGTTGCTGAAGGTATCAATATCACTTTTGATGAAAACAACCCCGATGGCACCAAAGCCGGTGTTTATTTTGCAACCAATAAATATGATATCAATGCCAATTCTAAACTGGCACTTGATAAACTGGTGAAAATTTTTAATGAGTACCCCGAGACAAATATTCTGATTGAAGGCCACACCGATGATATAGGAAAAGAGGCATACAACCTAGGCCTTTCTCAAAGAAGGGCGGAAGCAGTAGCTGCCTATTTAGTAAATGCGGGGATAACAGCATCAAGGATCACCACAAAATTCTACGGGGAATCCCAGCCCAAGGCAGATAATACTTCAGATGCCAGCAGGGCACTCAACAGGCGGGTAGAATTCGCTGTCACTGCCAACGATAAAATGAAAGAGGAAGCCAAAAAAGAAGCTGCCAACCAATAAGGTAATATCTTGTTGCTGCCCGGTGATTTATCAATAAATAAAAAATAAATTCACCGGGCAGTTTTATTTTTGCCAAATGATCCAAAAAATATGTGTCGCAGGCGCAGGAACCATGGGTAGTGGAATCGCTATGGCAGCCGCACAGTATCATAAATCGGTCATCTTATTTGATACCAATGAATCGGTGTTGAACAAGGCCCGCATTTCAATTGCAGCAAACCTGCAAACACTGGCCGATAAAGGTAAAATGACATTGGAAGAAAAAGATGCGATACTCGGCCGCATCCAGTTTACTGATGCGGTGAAAGATTGTGTAGCCCCACTAATCATTGAAGCTATCATCGAGCAAATGGATGCCAAGCTTTCCCTGTTCGGGCAACTGGCTACCATCAATCATAAAGAGGCTATTTTCGCCAGTAATACTTCGTCCCTTTCAATTGCATCAATACAAGCCAACGTACAACATCCCGGGCGTGTAGCCGGATTGCATTTTTTCAACCCGGCTCAAATCATGAAACTGGTAGAAGTGGTGAAAGCCCCACAAACGGCCGACCACGTAGTTCAGGAACTGATGTCATTTTGTTCAGACCTTAAAAAGACTCCGGTGTTGTGCAAAGATGCCCCCGGGTTTATCGTCAACCGGGTAGCAAGGCACTACTATCTGGAAGCGATGAAGCTGGTAGAACAACATGTTGCAACCATTGAATCGGTGGATGCCGTCATGGAAGCTTCGGGTTTTAAAATGGGGCCTTTCAAACTTATGGACCTGATTGGCATGGATATCAATCTTGCGGTTTCTGCATCTTTGTATGAAGCTTTCGATAAGGCACCCCGCTTCGAACCCAGTGCCATACAGATAGCAAAAGTTGCACAGGGAAAGCTGGGCAGAAAATCAGGAAGCGGGTTTTACGAATACAATAAATAATAATTACGCTATACGTTTAATGGTTGCATACGCTCCAATACAAAATGATTCCTTTGCAGCTGATCGCCCATTGGTTTTGGTTACCGGCGCATCGGGATTGCTAGGAATGGAATTGGCCGGCCAGCTCATAGATAAGGGATACCGGGTGCGGGCTTTGTATAACAGTAAAGCACCCACGAAAATCCCGGAAAAGCAGGGTTTGGAATGGATACAATGTAATATCCTGGATGTTATTCAGTTGGAAGAATCCATGCACGGTGTTTCATATGTATACAATTGTGCGGGGCTGGTGCATTTTTCTCCTTCACGCAAGAAAGATTTATATAAGGTGAATGTAGAAGGTATTGGCAATGTAGTGAATGCAGCGTTGGCCGCGTCGGTAAAAAAAATGGTACACGTTAGTTCAGTCGCAGCTTTGGGACGCTTACGAGAAGATGAAGCGGTGACAGAAAAAATGCAATGGACAGAAGATACCAGTAATAGTATATATGGCCATAGCAAATACCTGGGTGAATTGGAAGTATGGAGAGGGGTGGCAGAAGGTTTGGATGCTGTGGTGGTGAACCCATCCATTATTCTTGGCGCCGGCGATTGGAAAGAAGGGTCTACCGAAATTTTTAAATCGGTATTCGATGAATTCCCCTGGTATGCTGAAGGTGTAACAGGGTTTGTAGATGTACGTGATGTAGCTTCTCTGATGATACAATTGATGGAGTCGCCAGTAAATGCTGAAAGGTTTATCGTAAGTGCAGAGAATGCTGTTTACAGAGATGTGTTCAATCAGATTGCTGATGCATTTAAAAAGAAAAGGCCCCACAAAAAAGTAACGCCATTTATTGCATCGCTGGTATGGAGGCTTGAGAAAATTAAATCACTTTTCAGCGGTAATGACCCGCTGGTCACTAAAGAAACAGCTATAACTGCATTGAGTAAAGTACATTTCGATAATTCGAAATTACTGCGTTTCCTTCCTACATTTTCCTATCGCCCTCTTAGCGAAACGATTTCATATACTTGCCGTGCATTGCAACAAAAGCTTAACATTCACTGATGTATTTTTGAGGATTACCTTTAATCGCCGGATATGAAATTTTTTGCCCCCTTCATTTTTTGCTTTGTTATTGCTATTTCATCCTTTGCCCAACAAACCTATTTTACCGTTCAGGGAAAAGTCATCAACGCAGAAACAAAACAACCCATGCAGGGTGCTTCCGTTTTTGCCGAGAATACTACATTAGGCACTGCTACCGATCAGGAAGGGAATTATACACTTCACCTTCCCAATGGAGGATACGAACTGGTAGTGAGTTTTACTGGCTTTCAAACATCATCCAGGCGTGTAAGCAATTCCGATTTTTCTAATGCAGGGTTCGAATTAAGCCCCAAAGAAAAAATGTTACTCGATGTAGCAGTGGCATCTACCGGGGAAATCAAAAACGGCTGGGAAAAATACGGTGGTTTTTTTGTAGAACAATTCATTGGGAAAACCATCAACAGTGCTTCCTGTGAAATCAAAAACAAGGAAGTATTGCGTTTCTTTTTCTCCAAAAAAAGAAACCGGCTTAAAGTTTTGGCATCAGAACCATTGGTGATTGATAACAATGCATTGGGATATACCATTCGATACAGCCTCGATTCTTTCACACATGAATATAACAGCCAGGTGAGTTTATATACAGGATATCCTTTGTTTGAAGAAAAAACACCCCAGTCCCCTGAGCAGAAACAAGCTTGGGATACTGCTCGCAAACATGCTTACCGTGGTTCAGTATTACATTTTATGCGCAGCCTATATCAGCAGCAATTGGCGGAAAATAATTTTGAAGTGCAATTCCTGGTAAAAGCCAATGGAAATGATTCGGCACTCAAACTTAAAAATTTTTATGCAGCACTTCAATATAGCAGGGATGATAGCAGCCAGGTAGTAAGGGTGTTGCCCAATCAACAGGAAGTAGGGGTCATTTATACAGGGGAAAAACCTGCAGATGGTTTTTTAAATGACAATGCAGATGAACCCAAAGCATTTCAGTTTTCTGTACTGAGTTTTTTACCCGGCAAATCCATTTCCATAGAACAAAACGGGTATTATTATGAACAGCAGGATGTTACCATGAATGCATATTGGACATGGGATAAAATAGCAGATGCCCTTCCCTATGATTATATGCAGCCGGAGGAATAATAGAAATGCGCATCAGGGTTTGCGGCTCATCACTTTTTCCCATAGCTCGGGTATTCTTTTTACCCATACCAGTTCTTTTTGTTTTTCCCTGGCATCCTGAACCGGCGAACCAAAGTAAATTTTATTCCCCTGCAGGTCGCCACCCACCCCACTTTGTGCCAGTATGGTGGCATTGGCACCAATCGTGAGTGTTTTACTTACGCCTACCTGGCCCCATAATGTAACGCCGTCTTCTAATGTAGTTGCCCCTGCGATACCAACCTGTGCTGCAATCAGGCAATTGCGGCCAATGACGGTGTCGTGGCCAATATGGATCATGTTGTCTAGCTTGCTCCCATTACCAATGATGGTATCATGGCTAACGCCTCTGTCGATGGTGCAACCAGCTCCAATTTCTGCATTGTCTTCTATGATCACCCTTCCACAATCTGGCATTTTTTTATACCATTGTTCCCTGTCTTTTTTTGTGTTGTAATAAAAAGCATTGCTTCCAATAACCGTTCCTGCCTGAATGATCACGTTGTTGCCAATGATGCAATGGTCCATGATGGTTACATTGGGATGGATGATGCAATTCTTTCCAATCTGAACATGGTGGCCTATGAAACTATTGGGATAAATAAAACTTCCTTCACCAACGAATGCACTGTCACTGATCGTTTTTGATGAAGGCTCAAAAGGCCTGAAATGTTTTACAATGGTTGAATATGCTTCAAAAGGATTGCTTACAACCAGCAATGCTTTTCCTTCCGGAACTTCCATTTCCTTATTGATGATGATAAAGCTCGCAGCACTATTGATACATTTATCATAATACTTCGGGTGATCTACAAATACAAGGTCGCCGGCAGCAACTTTATGTATTTCATTAATGCCGGTTGCCTGGCCATCTTTATTGCCAATTACCTGTGCGTTTATCAGTGATGCGATCCATTGAATGGATACCGGGGAAGGGAATTGCATAAAATCTGTTTGCGCAAAGGTATAACCGTTTCAGTTGATTGTAGCGGCAATTTGAGTGTATAACTGCCTCGGCGGGATTTTTTTTAAAATATTTTTTTTGAGTTTTCTGCTATAAAATTGATGGAAAACCAACATCAAAAAATCAGGAGCAAATTGTATCGCATTTCATGAATGAAAATTTCATGATGGGCTGTAATATCAGTGTTTTCAATAGTTTCAGCGTTGCCTACTTATTTGTAATTATTAAAATTCATATACGGGAAGCATGATTTTTTTATCCAAATTCCTGATAAAACTCCTCGCCCTTTTCCACAAGCGATACTAAAATGTTAATAAAATACTTCAAAAAATTTTTATAGTTAGCAAAAATTATTTTTAATATTGTGTATGGGATTTTATCCCTGTACTTACTAACCCACCTATATAACAAAGCCCGGCTACTTCAGTCGGGTTTTTAGTTTTCAGGAACCAGCCTTATTTACCTTCCTTTGTTTAATGACAGTAATGCAACTGAATGTACAGAATACAAATAAACAATTACCTTGCAGCTAAATGATATGGTATGTTAAAGTCAATGACAGGTTTTGGTAGAGCAGAACAAACAGTGGGAGACAAAACTTTTCTGGTTGAAGTGAAAGCACTCAATGGAAAGCAATTCGAATTACAGGTAAAACTCCCGGCATTGCTGAAACCTTTTGAATTTGATATCCGCAATATCCTACAGGAGCAATTGCAACGTGGTACGATTGATTGTTATGTAAGCATCAAACAAAATGGAACATCCAGGCCGGTTATCATCAATACCGATCTTATCAAAGCATATTATCACCAGATAGAACAATTAGCCGGAGAATTAAACATTGATACCAACTCTGTACTCAGCGCATTGCTGCGTTTGCCCGAAGTGGTTAGTCCGAGCAATGAAGTACTCAACGAAGGGGATTTTGCCGAATTCAGCCAGGTATTGATGGCAGCGCTAAAAGAATTGAACAGGCACCGGGAGGAAGAAGGGGCTTCTCTGGAGAAAGACCTGATACTACGCATCGCCAACATCAAAGAACAGGAAGAAGCCATCCTGTTGCTCGAACCCAAACGTAAACAACGGATCAAAGATGAAATTCACCAGCTGTTGCAGGAACATGTGGGCCAGGAAAATTTAGACCAGAACCGCATGGAGCAGGAATTGATTTATTACATGGAAAAGATCGATATCCATGAAGAACAAATCCGCCTCCGCCAGCATTGCGAATATTTTAGCGAGATCATCAACAGCCCCGAAACAAGCAAAGGGAAAAAGCTGTCTTTTGTATTACAGGAAATCGGGCGTGAAATAAATACCACCGGCAGCAAGGCATATGATGCCGATATTCAAAAATGTGTGGTAAAAATGAAGGATGAGCTCGAAAAAGCGAAAGAGCAGGTATTGAATGCGCTCTGATTATTAAGAGAATAAACCATAGAAGACCATCAAGTGACATCCATTAATTTCAATCAAGCAACCAGGTTTTTTGTACTACTCCTTTTTTGCTGCAGTATGTTTTCGTGCAGGCAAATTGAAGTGTATGAAAAGAATACATCCTTTGAAGGCCATCAGTGGAAAAGCAATGAACCTGCTTCCGGAAGTTTTGAGATCTCCGATACTACCGTACACTACAATATATATATAGTACTGCGGCATACCGATGCCTACAAGTATAACAATATCTGGCTGAATGTAGGGTTGCAGGCCCCCGGAGACAGCATCTATTATCAAAAAGTGAACTTCAACCTGGGCGACGATGCCAATGGATGGAAGGGAACGGGTATGAATGATATCTGGGAGGTAAGGCTGCCGCTCAATGACAAACCCCGCCGCTTTATTAAGAAAGGTATGTATCGTTTTAGCCTGGTGAATATCATGCGGGACGATCCTTTGCATGCAGTGATGAGTGCCGGGATGAGGGTAGAAAAAGCAGACAATCGTTTGAGATAATTTTAACAGTTGCTATATGCTTAACAGGCCAAATCGGCGTTAATACAAAACATTTCCGTATTTTCATCGTTAAAATCACTCATATTATTAG
>JBPOHG010000213.1:0-20520 GCA_052035835.1 Bacteroidota bacterium
CCGCTCTTTTGAAGCGGCTTTTTTATTCCTATCATATAATATTATTCCTTTCTTCGGCCACTTAGAGCATCCCGACTATCAGTCGGGAGGGTCCCTGATTCGAGCCCAGGTGGGCTCACGACTTTCGAAAAAAATGCCGCTCTTTTGAAGCGGCTTTTTTTTCAAATCTATCCATCTGGAGTATAGAGTAGGTTTCTCAACATTTTCAGTTTTGTAACATCGTTTCACATCAAATTTTATTTATGAAAAAAGTAATGCTGGCCTTTGTTTTACTGGGCACTATTTTTACATCATCCTGCAAAAAAAATGATACCAATGAATCGAACCCCTTAGATCCAATAGAAGGAAAATGGAAAAACACCGTATGGGGTGGTGCTGCCAATAATGATATTATCATCAATATCAACAAATCTTCCCGAACAGCCGTTATTCAAAACCTCGGTACACAAACCTTCAATTATACTGTAGGTGAAACCATCCTTAGCAATATCACTGCTACCAGTAATGCACAGGTATTTACCAGTGATGCCATATTTAAATACGGGACGAATAACCAAACCACGGCGAATACCACTGCTACCATTACCCTCATCAATAACAACACACAATTTGATGTTGTTTATGCCCCTGCCAATGGCATTACCCCAGCCTAATATGTTTATACCAAAGTACCGTAATACAATTAAATTACTACGATTCTCCAATTCATCTTTTAGCCACCTAACGCCGGCAAACAAATTGGGGTAGAAATGGCTAAATGATTAACTTTGGCCCGAAAACGGGGCTAATTACTGTTGTTTCAAGATGAAATAAATTTTAGCCCCGGTTTCAACACCTGACAGGTGCTGAAAGTTGGTATCTTATTGCTAATGAGGATCAATGCTAAGTAGATACGACAATTGCAGCCAAACTGCCCAGGTGGGGCAAAATTGTATCAATGCCCGGATTTTCCGGGCTATTTTAATACAGATCATTTAACCTTTCATTAACCGTGCAGGCTTCTATTTTTGCCGCACAAGAAACAAGTATGAGAAAATTAGCTTTCCTGTTACTGGCGCTTTCCGTAACCAGCTTCGCACAATCCCAAAGCACAAAACCAAAAAAGAAATTCAACTTATCCGACCGGCCAGGTGACCATATTTTGGTACAATTGGGCTCAGACAGGTGGCTGGGGGCTCCCGATAGTATCGATAGCCGTAGAAAATCTCTTTCCCGTGGGGCCAACATCGCCATCATGCTTGATAAACCTTTTAAAGGCAATCCACGCATCAGTGCTGCATTTGGGATTGGAGTGAGCACCAGCAGTATCTTTTTCGATAAAATGCTGGTAAATATTATTGGCAACACTTCAAACTTAAAATTCCAGGCTGCCGACACCATTGCTCGTTTTAAAAAATACAAAGTATCAACCGCCTATCTGGAGATTCCTGTAGAATTGAGGTATACTGCCAACCCCGAAAAGCCAAATAAAACTTTCAAAGCTGCCATAGGATTAAAAGCCGGTACATTGCTTGGAGCACATACCAAAGGAAAAACTTTGCAGGACGGTGCCGGAAACACTACCAATGAATACACAGAAAAACAAAGCTCTAAAAGATATTTTAATACTACCCGACTGGTAGCAACTGCAAGGGTTGGATATGGTTATTTCAGCTTATTTGGTGCCTATAATATCACTTCTGTTTTTAAAGACGGCGTAGCTGCAGACATGAAGTTATTACAGGTGGGATTAACCATCAGTGGTTTGTAAATTGGCATCAAATGAATTTGATAAAATCCCGGCTCTTCAAGCCGGGATTTTTGTAAGCTGATGACGAAGGGTTAATTTTGCCCTTCAACTCGGGGATCATCACTATGAGCGATTCAATAAAACACGAATGTGGCCTTGCCTTCATTCGCCTTCGCAAACCCTTTAGCCACTATCAAAAGAAATATCACTCTGCATTATACGGATTAAACAAGCTGTATCTTCTGATGGAGAAACAGCACAACCGTGGACAGGATGGCGCTGGTATGGCCGCTTTGAAACTGGATACCGAACCTGGTTACCCATTTCTTTACCGCATCCGCAGCAATGCCAACCAACCCATTGCCGACTTGTTTGATAAAATTGGAAAGGAAATTAGCGAAGTAGAGAAACACCAGCCCGATATCAAACAACATCCCGGGTTAATGAAAGGCCATATCAATGTGTTGGGCGAAGTACTGCTGGGCCATCTCCGCTATGGCACCCAGGGAAAAAACGATGTAGAATTTTGCCACCCCTTCATTAAAAAAAACATCATCCCAGCCCGCAATCTCGCTCTGGCAGGAAACTTTAACCTGGTTAATACAGAAGAATTATTCGACCTGGTAAATATTGCACCCGGGCCTTTCCAGGTGCAAAGCGACCTGGCAGCCATGATGGAAGTGGTGCATCATTTTCTTGTGAATGCCGATGAAAAAGCCCCTGGTGAAACTGATATTTTAGATGTATTAAAAAAAGCTGTCCCACTGTTTGATGGGGGGTTTCATGTTGCAGGCATGACCGGTAGTGGCGATTCATTTGTATTGAGGGATGCCCATGGTATCCGTCCCTCTTATTATTATATCAGTGATGAAGTAATCGTAGCCGCCAGCGAACGGGCCGCTATCAGAACTGCTTTCAATCTCGAAGAAAACGAAGTGCTCGAGCTCATGCCTGGCAACGCCCTGATTGTAAAAGCCGATGGCTCCTACCGCATCGAAGAAGTGGTGGCACCCAAAGAAAGGAAAGCATGCAGCTTCGAACGTATTTATTTTAGCAGGGGAAGCGATGAAAAAATTTACAGGGAACGGATTGCATTGGGTTACCACCTCAGCGATACTGTTTTGAAAGCGATTGATTATGACCTGAGGAATACGATTTTTTCATTTATACCGAATACCGCTGAAACAGCTTTCTATGGGTTGATCAAAGGTGCTGAAGACTATCTCAATAAAATAAAAATAGAACGTATACTGAGCTGGGGCAAAGATTTTGATGAAGAGAAACTATCTGAAATGGTTAACCGAAGAATCAGAATTGAAAAAATTGCCATTAAAGATGTTAAGCTTCGCACTTTTATTACTGAAGACAGCAGCCGCAATGAAATGGTTCAGCACGTGTATGACATAACATACGGCACAGTTAGAAAAAACACTGATACGCTTGTTGTCATCGATGACAGTATTGTAAGGGGAACCACCCTCAGGGAAAGCATTGTTCGCATGCTGGGAAGGCTCGAACCAAAAAAAATCATCGTAGTTTCTTCAGCACCACAAATTCGCTATCCCGATTGTTATGGTATTGATATGAGTAAACTTGGCGACTTTGTGGCTTTTAGGGCTGCGGTTGCTTTACTGAAGGAGAGAGGCCAGGAATCCCTGCTAACCGATTTGCTTGCCAGGTGCAAAGATCTGCAACGCAATAGCCAGCTTCATTCCGAAAACCTGGTAAGGCAGGTGTATAAGCCATTTTCTACAGATGAAATTTCTGCTAAAATCGCCAGCTTAATTACACCCACTGATTTTAGGATACCCGTAGACGTTATTTACCAGCCGATTGAAACATTACATGAAGCTTGTCCCAACAACAAAGGCGACTGGTATTTTACAGGCAATTATCCAACGCCTGGTGGAAACCGTGTTTGTAACAAGGCATTGATGAACTATCTTGAAGGAAAAAATATAAGGGGCTATTAAGCAATCATTTTCTTTTTTCAATTAGCATTATGAAAACACTGTACACCATTCGCCATGCCAAAAGCAGTTGGCAAAACCTCGGGCAAACCGATTTTGAACGGCCCCTCAATGACCGTGGTAATAAAGATGCACCCAGCATGGCGCAACGCCTGCTCAACAAAGGCATATCCATTGATTTATTTGTAAGCAGCACTGCCAACAGGGCCCAACAAACCTGTATGCATTTCTGTAAAGCATTTGGATATGATACCCATCAAATCCTTTTATTCGACCGGCTGTATCATGCCCCCGGCCCGGTTTTTTACGAGATAATTTTACAACTTCCCAATCAATATCATCACGCAGCCATATTTGCTCACAACCCGGGCATCACAGATTTTGTAAACAGCCTGGTGCAATCTGTACGGATAGACGATATGCCCACCTGCGGCATTTTTGCCATTGAAGCTAACATAGATGATTGGAAGGATTTTAGCCATGCCGAAAAGAAATTCCTTTTCTTCGATTTTCCGAAATCAATTTGATGCGAGGCATTTTTCAAAATATACAGCATTGGGTTCGGGATTATGATAATACGCTTCAATTTCCCTGAACCCATGTTTGTGGTACAGTGCCATTGCCGGTTCCATATGGCGCAGCGTATCGAGCCGTAGTTTTTTATACCCGGCATTTTCCGCAAATTCAAGTGCATGCAACAAGAGGGTTGTACCAACACCTTTGTTTCGCCAGGAGGGCCTTATGTACATACGTTTCAATTCTCCAATTCCCTGTGAAATTGGCCTAACAGCAATACAGCCTATGCAATCGTTGTTATCATATGCCAGTAAAATTACGCCAAACGGTGGGCCGTAAACGCTTTTGAGGGAAGCCAATTCACTTTTAAAATGCTGGAAGGACAAATCTATATCTAGCCATTTCGCATACTCAAGAAATAGGACGGAAGCCATTTCATACGCTTCCTCTGTTGTTGCATGTTGTATCTTAATCATTTCACTTGCTTTTTACTCACCAGGTATACGCCTGTAAAAATAAAAACAGCCGCTATTATTTTATAGAGTTCGAGCCGTTCCCCCAAAAAAATCATGGCTATGATGGTGGCAAATACAGGTTGCGAATAAATATAAGACCCAGCAACAGAAGCCCCGAGAATCTTAATCCCGTATACATTGAAGAGGTAGGCTAAAAATGTACCTCCAATTACAATCAAAGAAAGTACCATCCATTCCTTGAGTGAATATACATGCCATTCGGTTACGCTAAACTCGTTCCAGCAAAATGGAAGGACCAGAAAAAAGCCAATTGTAAACAGCATCCTTATCACTACAATGGGGTTGTATTGTTGCATCATCGGCCGCACCAAGATAAAGTAGATGGTATATGACACTGCATTGATTACAACCAGTATATCGCCCCAAAGTACGTCATTGGCGTTACCGGAAGTACCTCTTGCCATGATAAGAACAGTAGCCCCTGCAATACCCAATGTAAGTCCGGCCAATTTAAACACATTCAGCCTTTCCTTTAAAAACCAGGCCGCAATGATGGTAATAAGAATGGGGGTTGTTAGCATCAGCAGGGACGCATGAATCGGGTAGGTGAGCGATAATCCTTTTATGAATAAAAGCTGGTTAATCGCTATTCCGGTAAGTGCACATAAAAAAAATCGCAGGTAGTCCTTTTTTGCAATGCGGGCCTTGTCGTTTTTAAAAGCAAACAATGTCCAGAGTAGTATAGCAGTAATGCCAATTCTAACCAGGTTGAGCGCAAAAGGTAATATAAACCCATGGTCTACCAAATATTTTACCGCTGTAAAATTGATGGCAAAAAACAAATTGGTGCCTAATAGGGCCAGTTGCGCCTTGGTTTGCTGCTGCAAGTAAGAGGAATTTTGTTTGCAAAGATCGGTGGATATTTTTCATCTCGCCTATGAGATGGGGCTATTTTATATCAACAAAATTATGTTGGTATAAAAAAACCGTCTTTAGACAAAGACGGTTTAATACTTACTAACTAACCCAAAAAATGTTGTTATTATTAATCTTGCTTACATCACACGAATGAATACAAAAATTTATCAACGACTACAAAGCCCGCTTTAAGATGCCTGCATCTCTTTAATCTTCTCCCTTATTTTTGTTTCAATTTCATTGGCAAGCCCGGGATTGTCTGTAAGCAACTGCTTCACAGATTCCCTTCCCTGGCCCAACTTATCGTTGTTATAGCTGAACCAGCTGCCACTTTTTTGTACGATTCCCAGCTCTACCCCCATATCAACGATCTCTCCAACTTTAGAAATTCCTTCTCCGTAAATGATATCAAATTCGGCTTGGCGGAATGGCGGCGCTACTTTGTTCTTCACCACTTTAACTTTGATATGGTTACCCACGGCTTCTTCTCCGTCTTTGATCTGTGTCATGCGGCGGATATCCAACCTCACCGATGCATAGAATTTGAGGGCATTACCACCGGTAGTTGTTTCGGGGTTGCCAAACATCACCCCGATTTTTTCGCGAAGCTGGTTGATAAATATGCAACAGCTGTTGGTTTTAGAAATGGTAGCAGTGAGTTTTCTCAACGCCTGGCTCATCAGCCTGGCATGTAAGCCCATCTTGCTATCACCCATTTCCCCTTCCAGTTCCCCCTTGGGTACCAATGCTGCCACCGAATCAATCACTACTACATCCAACGCACCTGAAAGAATCAGCCTGTCGGCAATTTCAAGCGCCTGCTCTCCATAATCGGGCTGCGAAATCAATAAGTTATCAATATCAACACCCAGTTTTTGTGCATATGCACTATCAAAAGCATGTTCTGCGTCAATAAATGCACAGATGCCGCCCTTCTTTTGTGCCTCGGCAATCACATGGATCGCCAGCGTAGTCTTGCCCGATGATTCCGGGCCATATATTTCTACTATCCTTCCCTTCGGTAACCCACCAATTCCTAAAGCCACATCCAGGCCAATAGAACCGGTAGAAATCACGCCCTGTTCAATTTGTGTCTTTTCGTTCATCATCATCACCGACCCCTTTCCAAAATCCTTGTCAATCTTGTCGATGGTAAGCTTTAATGCCTTTAATTTTTCTGCGTTGCTCATGTGTTTCGTTTTTTTTAAGTGATGTATCTGATTTCTCGATGTAAATGTATGAGTGGAAACAAAGCTAATACTTTTATTTTATTCACACTAATTTTTTTAGTAATTTTTTACTAAATTTTTTATTTTTCTCCCAAACCCTTGCCCATTGCGGGTTTCAGGAATAAAAAAACCCATTCCGAAGAATCGGAACGGGTGAGTGTTCAAGCATGAGAAAAATTATTTTAGTCGGCTGCGCATCATTCAACAGATTGAAACGGGCCTGCAGAATTTCATAATCCTGCTACAAATAGAGCAGCATTTTTTGAATTTTACAATACCCTGAATGTAGTAGTTTTTGGTTAGTTTTGGGCATAAAACAATGATGTATGAAAAAATTACTATTTGTCCTTGCCCTTTTTGTAAGTGTGGAAGGAATCGCCCAGATTAAACCGGCTGCCAAAGGTGTTTCTTATGGCGCCAAGACCACTGCCGATGGCGCAATTGAAGTGGATATCCTCGAAGAAAAACTGGCAACGTCCGATAAATATACCGGTAAGGTAAAAGGAACCGTGGTTTCTGTATGTGAAAAGAAAGGCTGCTGGATGAAACTGGCCCAAACCGATGGTGAAGGCATCATGATCAAGTTTAAAGATTATAAATTCTTCATGCCACAGGATATTGTTGGAAAAGACGTAGTAGTAGATGGTATTGCCAAAAAAGAAACCATTTCTATTGAACAACAAAAGCACTACGCAGAAGATGAAGGCAAATCGGCAGAGGAAATCAATAAGATTACAGCACCCAAAACCGAAATTTCATTTGTAGCCAAGGGCGTTGTAGTGGTTAATTAATCTACCCCTTTTTATAATATAATTCAACATGAAATTATTTTCTGTGCGCAGCATGGCGTTTACAGCAGGGCTGTTTGTTTTGATTTCCTGCCAGAAGGAATACAACCCGGATGGATCCGGCAACCCTATTGTACCTGTATCTTCTAAAGTGAAAATGTACATCGAAGACGCTACAAATACCCCGTTCCCGTCTATCGACAGTTTTGATGTAACTTATGATGCCAGTAACCGCATCCAATCACTGGTATCTCGTTTAGACCCGTTGAATAAATTTCAATACACTTACAATGGCAGCAGCAATGCCAGCCTCGAAATTTTTAATGGAGGAACCGTTGATATCAAAGAACTGTATTATCTCAATAGCAACCAACTGGTAGACAGCAGCCTGCAAAACAACAGCACCGGCGATACTTCTTCTTCAAAGTTTATGTACAATGCCAATAATCAAGTAATAGAAGAACTGGATTATGAATATACGCCAGGCATAGGCAATGAATTGATTACCCGCATCAGTTTCGAATATGACAATGCAGGCAATAAAACAAAAGAAACAGAACTGGATGCCGCAGGGGATACCCTGTCTGTTCGTACCTATACCGTAAATAGTTCCTTGTTTGGGCCAACTTCATTGCTTGCACCCTATATTCCGGTAAGTTTTAAAAACCTGGTGTCTAGCGAATCGGTATACGACCCCTTTGGCGGAACAACTTCTGTAACCAATTTCACGTATACTTTTGATAGCAATGGAAGAATCACCAGTGAAACCAGCAGCCAGCCCGGCACCAGTTTCAGCATCGTGAAGAAATATATTTATGAATAGTCTTTTTTGATTAAAAATGAAAAGGTCCGCACAAAAATGGCGGACCTTTTTATTTATTATTAAGTACCGATCAGCGGATAAGCGTTTTCAACACCGCTTCATTTACTTTTACCGGATATTTTTTTCTTAATTCACCGAGCCATTGCTGTTCGAGTACCTGCTGGTAATCATTGATCACCATGCCCCTGGAGTCTTCAAAACTACGCTGGTCGCCTGCAGCATAGTGCTTGTAATATTTCAAAAACGTATAGGTACCATCTGTATTTTTATTCACTGTAGAGAAAGTGCCGGGTACAGTATTTTCGGTCCCGTTGATCTGGGTCAATTCAAATCGTCCGCTGTCGCCCTGCAATTCTCCTTGTTTCATTTCAACAAGTTTGCGCCAGTCCCAGCCAGCTTTTAAACTATCAATAGCCTGCCGGGCGGTTTGTTCCGAAATAGCATTTACAATCAATACATCTGCACTGGAAGCCCATTTATATGCCTCCTTATTGGCCTGGTAATGCTTTTGCAATCCGGTACTATCAGCGGCTGCCTTCGACCATACTTTCTTTTCCATTACTTCAAAAAGCATATTGCCCTCTTTAAATTCCTGCAACTGGTAACGGAATTCAGTATTGTAATCGGCCAAGTGTTTACGGTAATAATCCAGGGCGGCAACGCCGGTAAATTTTTCCCAGAGTTCGGCATAGGATTCCCCTTTGTACATTTCGGGGTTGGTTTTGTAATCCCTCACAAAATTCAGCCACTCCGACCCTTTCGCATTCCCTTTAGCGAAATTCAAAACAGGTTTATTGCTGATGGGCAACGTATTGGCCGATTCACCCATCGGGTCATTTATAACGGTATCGGCAAAACGAAAAAGGTCGGCTTGTTTAACTGAAGGCACCGGCTTCATCCCGATCTTTGCACTTACTTCTTTGGCAAATTTATCTTTGGCCGTACGCACCCTTTCGTCCTGCATCAGTTTTTGTTTGAGTTCATATTGAAGCGATACATCTTCTTTGTCGGTTGGTGTAGGTGTATGCCCCAGCCTTTTGAGGATATGTACACCAAAACCAGTGGTAAAAGGCTTTGAAATATCACCGTCCTGTTGCAGCCTGAATACTTCTTTTTCAAATGAATAATCAAACTTCCCTGAACCAAACTCGGGCATTTCACCACCTGTTAAATAAGTGAGCTTGTCTTCACTGAACAAACGTGCCGCACTTCCAAAATCAGTTCCAGATTGCAGCAGTTTATATACTGAATCGGCTTTTTGGATGATCCTGGCCTTTGTTTGATCATCTGCGTTTTCAGGAAAAGAAAGCAATATTTGGGCGATGCGCCATTTACCGGCCGATTGCCTCTTTTCCGTTACTTTAAAAAGGTGCCATGCTTTTTTAGAACGGTATGGTTTTGATGTCTCGCCTGGTTTCAGGTTGTAAATAATATTTTCATAGGTATACGGTAAGGAAAATGCCGTCATGAACCCAAGGTCGGCCCAGCGAAGCCCATTGCCTGCTGCAACAGTTGCATAATCCTCGCTGCCCGAACGCAATGCATCATAGCCGGCATTGATCATCTTCATCGCCTGCATGGTATCTGATGTAGTTGCATCGGCGGGAACGGAGAAATGAATTACATGAAGATCTTCCTGGCTACGTTTAAATGCTTCATCCATTAATGAAGCCACAGCCTTGTCGTCGTTCATGTAATTATCTTCGATCTGCCTGCGGAAATTATCCATATCCGTTTGCAGCTGCCATGAAGTGTCGAGCCTCATCGATTCTGCAGCTTTTACTTTCAGTTTAAAATTTGTGTAAAGCGACACATAATCCCGGATCGATTTCTCTTTGTCATCTACGGGTGTTTTGTTTTTATTGTAAGCACGCAGGAATTCATCTTTGCCCACTGTATGGCTTCCGTAAGTTATCAGTGTTTGCGCATGTGCGTATCCGATAGAAAATGCCAGTGCGAGCACCAGTCCGCATTTCTTCATGAGAACGTATGTTTAAGCGTTAATTCGTTTTGGCAGTTCGCTTGGTTTCAAGCAAATCATTTAGTTGTTTCCAACTGAGTTTTTTTCCGATTATCCTCTTTTCTTTATCCAGGAGGAATAAGGTAGGTGTTTGAATAACATCATACAGCTGTCGGTAACTAGGCTGCTGTGCATCCGCAATCATTTTCTCCATTTCTTTTGTTTGATACACATGCGTCCATTCCCCGATATGATGTTCCTTGATATAATTTACCCACTCTTTTTTCTTGTCTTCGGTAAGTACTGCATAAATCTTCAGGTTCTGTTGTTTCCAGCTGGCCTGGTAAATAGAATCAATCCTGGGTACTTCCTCCTTACAGTGGCCGCAGGTAGGGTCCCAGAAGACTACCAGGGTATAATCTGCTTTCAGGTCGTACAGCGCTGATGCCTTACCGGTAGAATCCACCATTTCTAAATTGGCTGCTTTTTCACCAATCAGGTTGCTCATCTGCATATACGCACGGCGGGAAATGGTTTCCATCTGTTTTTCGTTGAGCCAATGGCTGAGCCCCTGGCTATGGTATTTTTGAAACAAGTGTACAAATACGGCATCCTGTCCCATGTATTTTGGATTGATGTATTCACCGGTGAGCCAGTTGAGCAGGAATTTATACATTTCGGGGCAGCTACGTGCTAGCAGCAACTTGTAATCAACATCTTTGATGATACTGTCGGATGCCTGTGGGATCACTTCCCTGTAATACCTTTCTAGTTTTGGCAGGAAGAACGGAGTCCTGATAACGCGTTCATCCATAAACGTTACCCCATCCCAATAATGGGCTTTGTAATAATTGTAATTATCGAGGGTGTCTTGCCTTGTTTGTGGTTTTTTGTTGGGGATTTCGGGGTCTTTCATGGCACTCAGCAAAGCCCCCATCATAGAACCCGGGTTGTTTTTTACCAGGTTGGCCCTGAAGTCGTTGAGTTCTGAATTGTATTTATTGTAATTTTCCTGGTGCAGGAGGGAATCCTTTTCTGTTTTGGCATTGTTATAAGCCATTCTTTCCTCCTGCATCTGGCTGCCTTTCACTGAAACATATTTCTGGTATTCCTGGAAGAGATTGTTAGCTTTAGAACCAATGACCATCATTTTGGTAAGATCGGTGGTATCAGCAGTTATTGAAATCTGTTGCTGCCTGCCGGTACTGTCTATGAAAAAATCGGCCGTAAAACGCTTCCCCGGGAAAACAATAGAGTAAATACCTCCGGGGAGGTCTTTTTTCCCTTTAAATATTGCTACCCCCTGGTTGCTTACGGCAGCCGAGTCTTCAATATTGAGGTTTTTCCCCATGTGATAGGTAAGGTAAGTAAGCCCCGATTTATAGCTGGGCGTTTTGAGGGTAATCGTATAGCCGGTTTGTGCGGTTGCCATCCCCGAAGCCAGGATACCCATTGCAAATACAAGTAAAATTCTATTCATATCTGGTTAAAAAAGTAAACAAATGTATTTAAAATCTGCCGCCTGCCATAGTAAGCGGCGGAGAATGGCTGTTAAAATTACAAATCGTTAACAAATAGGGTTTGCTCTATTGAATGGGTTATTTTTGTGTGGTGAGAAAAAAGCAAAAATTTCCCCTGCTACCACACATCACCATCACCGATTATGCTGCTGAAGGCAAAGCATTGGTGCGGCATGAGGGCAAAGTAATATTTGTGTCTGGTGCGGTACCCGGAGATACGGTAACCATCCAGCTCAGCAAGAATAAAAAGGACTGGGCCGAGGGCCGTGCCTTGCATATTGAGCACCCCGCTCCCGACAGGCTCATCCCGTTTTGTTCCCATTTTGGCACCTGCGGCGGATGTAAATGGCAGATGCTGCCTTACCATAAGCAGTTGCTCTACAAACAACAGGAAGCTGAGCAAAACCTACGCCGCATCGGTAAAGTTGAGCTCCCGGCTATTGAACCCATTGCCGGGGCAGATGACACGGTACATTACCGCAATAAGCTCGAATTCACGTTCAGCAATAAACGCTATCTCAGTAGCGAGGAAATTGGCAGGGAAGATGTTTCGGCCTACGCCAATGCTTTGGGTTACCATGCCCCAAGGGTATTCGACAAAGTAATTGATATCCATACCTGCTACCTGATGGATGAAGTGAACAATGACATCAGGAATACGGTTAGGGACTATGCACTGGCCAATGGCCTGTCATTTTATGATATCAAAGCACATACCGGCTGGCTGCGCAATATCATCATCCGGTACTGCAGCACTGGCGAGCTGATGGTAAATATCTGCATTAACCATGAAGATGAGCCTGCGAGAATAGCCCTGCTGAATCACCTCTTGCAACAAGTGCCTTCTATAACAACATTGTTGTATACCATCAACCCTAAATGGAACGACACGATCTACGACCTGGAACCACAGGTTTACCACGGTAAGGGATACGTGCTGGAAAAACTGGAAGACTTCCGGTTTATCATCAGCCCGAAATCTTTTTTTCAAACCAATACCCAACAGGCCGAAAAATTATACAGTATTACCCGTGAGTTCGCCAGGCTAACCGGCCAAGAAACCGTTTATGATCTTTACTGCGGAACAGGCAGCATTGGTATTTTTTTAAGCCGGGGAGCCCAAAAAATCATTGGGGTAGAATTGGTGGAAGATGCCGTAGAAGATGCCCGCAAAAATGCAGCCCTGAACAATATTGGGCACGCAGAGTTTTTTGCGGGGGATGTAATTAAAATTTGTAACGATGAATTTTTTGAGAAACATGGAAGGCCCGATGTGGTGATCACCGACCCCCCACGGGCAGGCATGCACGAAAAGCTGGTGCAGAAATTACTTGAAATGGAAGCGCCCAGGATCGTTTATGTAAGCTGCAACACAGCCACACAGGCCCGTGACCTGGCCTTGTTATCAGAAAAATATGAAGTAGAACGGGTAAGGCCAGTAGACATGTTCCCACACACCCATCATATCGAATGTGTGGTAGCGCTTATCCTCAAATCTAAGACACCTTAAAGATCAATATAAAAGCATGCAGTACGGAAACAGGTTCTCGAGTATAACACCGGTTGTCTTAAACCTCATTATCATCAATACCCTGGTGTTTTTTGCACAGATGGTTTTTGAAAAAACGCTCGAACCGGGATGGATACCAGACCACTTTGCTCAACATCACTACAAAGCCGATGTGTTTAAGCCACACCAGCTTATAACGAGAATGTTCATGCACAATGGATTCCTGCACCTATTTTTTAATATGCTGGGATTGTTTTTTGTAGGCACCAGCCTTGAAAGGATCTGGGGTTCTAAAAGATTTCTGATATTTTTTCTCCTGTGCGGTATTTCTGCGGGCCTTTTCCAAATGGGAAATTATACATTTCAGTTCTGGGAAATTGATCATTCAAAGCTTACCCTCGAGGAAGAAATAAATTACCAGGCAATGCTTCGACTTTATTATACGCTGGGTGCTTCCGGTGCCATCATGGGCCTGTTGGCTGGTTTCGCTTATTTATTCCCCAATACTGAAGTCATGGTCATTCCCATCCCCTTCCCCATTAAAGTGAAATGGGTGGTGCTGGGCATCATTGCCCTGGATCTTTTTAGTGGGATATCAGGAAACAGCGGCCGCGATCATATTGCACATTTTTCTCATCTGGGAGGTGCCATCAGCGGTTTCCTGATCACTTTTTACTGGAATAAAACGAACAAAAAAACATTCTATTAGTAGTAGTATTAACAGCTTTTTGTTTTTACAAATCCTACATTTACATATACAACTTTATGGGAGAAGCAGACAGATACCAGGATTATAAAAAGCTTAAAAAAAACCGCTTTATATTAGGCCAGGACAACAATGCGCTGATGGCTCTTTTTGCCATCAATGTAATTTTCTTCCTGGTACTGATGGTGATTCAGGTAGGATTTTATTTTTACCAGAGTACCCCAGCTCAATATTATACCCAGGTTGTTCAGTGGTTTGAACTCCCCGCCAGCCTGGTAAAACTTTCAGAAAGGCCCTGGACCATTTTTATTTATATGTTTAGCGATACCGGTGATTTTCTTATCCGGCTTATCAGCAATATGCTATGGTTATGGGCTTTCGGCTACATTCTGCAGGAAATGGCCGGTAATGATAAGATCATCCCTATTTATATTTATGGCGGACTGGCAGGGGCGCTTGTTTTCATTTTGTCGCATTATATCATTCCGCCGCTCAGGGGACAGATACCTGGCTCGGGCCTGATGGGCGCCAATGCAGCAACCATGGCCGTAGCGATGGCTACTACAACGTTATCTCCCGGGTACCGGTTTTTTACCCAACTGCGTGGTGGTATCCCCATTTGGGTGCTAATGGCAGTGTATATCATTATCGACTTTGCCGGCGTGGCCAGTGCCGGAGCCGCCTATAGCTTGTCGCACCTCGCCGGGGCAGCAGCAGGTTTTTTATTTGTAGTTTTCCTTCGCAGAGGAATTGATGGAAGCGCCTGGATGAATAAACTGTACAGGTGGTTTATCAACCTCTTTTCTCCAGCTAAAAAAAATACGCAGTCTACTGTAAAGGATAAAATATTCTACAATACCGGTAACCGCGACCCTTACAATAAAACATCCATTGTTACCCAGCAAAGGGTTGATGAAATCCTTGACAAAATCAACTTGAAAGGATACCATTTCCTTACGGAAGAAGAAAAACAAATCCTTCGCAAAGCATCCGAAGAAGGGGACCTTTAATTTTTTCCATTTTCCAGCTGGTTGAATGGTGATGGCCAAACAATTGGTGATACGGTAACATTTTATTATTTTACTACCCCGCATAAAAAAACGATTCGAAAGAATGACCAAAATAACTGCCATGAACAAATTATTTCCGGCCCTACTAGCCGTAGCCATTGCGTTAAGTACCCAGTCCTGCAACAGTGAAAAAGAACCCGATCGCGATCCATCCTTAGGTACACCCGTGTTTAAAGACACTTCATCCGCAGTTGTTGCAACACCTGGCGCTGCTACTGTTCCTGTTACAACCGGAGATACGATGCCAATGGCACAACCAGTTGCCAGTACAGCAACCACCACCACCGCCCCTGGTATGAACCCTGCACATGGTCAACCAGGCCACCGATGCGATATCGCTGTAGGAGCTCCACTTAATTCGCCTCCGGGCAAAACAACTCCGGCAACGACCAATACTACACAAACAGTAACGCCAACGGCTACCAGCACAACAACGAAAACTGCGCCGGGAATGAACCCTGCACACGGCCAACCAGGCCACCGTTGCGATATCGCTGTAGGGGCACCGCTTAATTCTCCGGCAGCAAAAACAACCACTACAACTACCCCGGCAGCTACTGTTACACCGGCAACAAAGCCTGAGGAAGTAAAAAAAGAAACAGATCCTGCTAATAATAATATCACCGTACCGGCTACCGCCGACCCGGTTAAAAAAGGAAATTGACAATAATACAGGCAACGCCCTGCTATTGATCTCTAATTATAAACATGGCAAAAAACTTTTTGCGCAAAGCTGCTAAAAGTATCCTGGTTGGCTGCAACGTGGCCATTGCCCTGTTCCTGTTGATCAGCTGTTATGGCAGCAACTTAAACCAGGACCGTTTTTGGTTTACGGGCATTTTTACACTGGCTTCTTTTTACTTGCTTGTAATACTCATTGTATTTCTGTTTTTCTGGCTGTTTGTTAAGCCACGGTTATCATTCATCAGTTTAATCGCTATCATTGGTTGTTGGAAACCCCTGCAACAGGTTGTTCGGCCACAGATCTCTCACAATTTTATCATGAAAAAAGACCCTGTAGCGGTACGGGTGATGAGCTGGAATGTAGCCCATTTTGATATTATTGAACACAAGACCCACCCCGAAAAAAAGCAGCAAATGCTGGCCGCCATAAAAGAGTTGAATCCAGATGTGGCATGCTTCCAGGAAATGGTTGCCAGCGACAGCGCCCCCAACGCCATCAATGACCTGGCCGACTTTAAAGAAAAACTACAAATGCCTTACACGCATTATGCTTATAATCCAAAACTCGATTTTGATGCAAAACACCGCTTCGGGATTATCATTTTTAGCAAATACCCAATTATTAACCGGCAAATGATCAGCTATGCACCACGGGATTATAACTCCATTTTTCAATTCGCCGATATTGTTAAAGGAACAGACACCATCAGGGTGTTTAATATTCATTTACAATCACTGAAATTTTCCCGCGATAACCGCCGATATTTAGAAGACCCAACACTCAATGATGAGGCCGATCTCGAGAAATCAAAAACAGTGCTTGCAAAATTGCGCATCGGGTTCAAAAAAAGGAAGGTTCAAAGTGAACGGATCCAAAAAGCCATTGGAGAAAGCAAGTACCCTGTTATTGTTTGCGGGGATTTCAATGATGTGCCCAACAGTTATGCATACAATTGTATCGGACAAGGGCTTACCAATGCATTTGCAGCCAAAGGCGCAGGAATTGGCAGCACTTTCGATGGCATTTCGCCTACCCTCCGCATTGATAACATTTTTGCAGGCCCGCCCTTTAAGGTTCAGCAATACCTGCGCACCCGCAAAAAACTCAGCGACCACTTTCCCATTACCGCCGACCTTGTTTTATCGGCACCAGCAAATCCGTGAGCTTGCAGTTCTGGGATAAAAGTTTTATCTTAGCCAAAATGAAAGTTTTTGCAGCCCCATATTATTTTTTCTCCTGTTGTTGCCCTTGCGGCATAGCATAATATCTTTGTGCCCGTTTGGGCAGCCTTTTCATTATTTTTTTAATCAGCTCACTTAAAACAGCAACCACTGTTTAGCAACACAACCTTGCAACGCAGTAAAATATAGCATCATGGCACTTAAAATTTATAACTCATACAGCCGAACAAAAGAAGTTTTTGAACCTATCACCCCCGGTCATGTGGGTATGTATGTTTGTGGACCAACCGTTAGCGGGGAAAGCCATCTCGGCCATGCACGCCCTTATATCAGTTTTGATGTAGTATACCGATATCTTACCCACAAAAAATTGAAAGTACGGTATGTTCGCAACATCACCGATGCCGGCCATTTTGAAGAAGAAGGCAGGGAAGCAGAAGATAAAGTAAGTAAAAAAGCACAGCTCGAAAAACTGGAGCCAATGGAACTTGTGCAAAAATATACCAACCTGTTTCATTGGGCCATGAAACAATTCAACTGCATTGAGCCCAGTATTGAACCAACTGCTACCGGCCATATTGTAGAACAGATCAACATGATCGAAACCATCATAGCCGCCGGGTATGCATACGAAGTAAACGGGTCGGTGTATTTTGATGTGAAGAAATATGCCGCTTCATATGATTATGGAAAATTGAGCGGACGTGTTATAGACGATCTGCTTGAAACCACCCGTGACCTGGATGGACAGGAAGAGAAAAAAGACCGGGCCGATTTTGCTTTATGGAAAGCAGCGCCACCAGAACATATTATGCGTTGGAAAAGCCCCTGGGGCGAAGGGTTCCCCGGCTGGCACATAGAATGCTCGGCCATGGCTACCAAATACCTGGGCAAAGAATTCGACATACATGGCGGAGGTATGGACCTGCAGTTCCCACACCATGAAAGTGAAATTGCTCAAAGCACCATTTGCAACCATACCGCTCCGGTAAAATACTGGATGCACAATAACATGATCACCATCAACGGTAGAAAGATGGGAAAGAGTTATAACAATGTCATCAAGCTTACCGAATTGTTCAGTGGCGAACACCCTTTGTTGAGCCAGCCTTTTCATCCGATGACCATCAGGTTTTTTATCCTGCAAAGCCATTACCGGAGCACGCTCGATTTTGGCAATGATGCTTTGATCGCCAGCGAAAAAGCCCTTAAACGTTTGTGGGAAGCCTATGAAGTATTGCAAAAACTTGTTGCAGATAAATTTGCCAGCGACAGTTCATCCGAAACCAATACTAAACTCAATGCCTGGATGAATGAATTTGAAGAATTTATGGATGATGATTTTAGTACAGCAAAAGTCCTGGCCAACATGTTTGAAATGGCACCGGTCATCAATTCGCTGAAAGATGGCATACTAGATACAGCTGAAATATCCAAAGCAACGATCCTTCGGCTGAAAGATATGTTTAGCATATACCTGGAAGATATTTTTGGGCTTACAGCCGTTTCGGAAGCCGGGAACAATAAACTGCAATCGGTGATGCAACTGCTCATAGATATCCGGAAAGAAGCAAAAGCAAAGAAAGATTTTGCTACATCCGATAAAATCAGGCTGCAACTCACCGAAATGGGCATTCTATTGAAAGATGAAAAAGACGGAAATACCAGTTGGGGTATTGCCTGATGAACAAAACAGGTTCATTTTATCCGAAAAATTGCATTGTTCACTCCGCTGATTTCTACAACTCACTCCGGGGAGCTGGAAGAATCAGCGGTTTTTTGTTGTTAATGGTACAAAATCATTCAACATGAAAATGCTATCAAATCTCAAAAGACTGTTCCTTCTGTTAACGATCGGAACCCTCATGACGGGCGCCCTCACATCTTGCAAAGACGATGATGAAACGACCCCCGCCAAATCCATTGCTGAAATTGTAAACACCGACGCCAATTTCAGCCTGCTCAAAGAACTGATGACCAAGGCTGGTTTAAGCACCGCACTGTCTTCAGGAACTTTTACTGTATTTGCACCTGATAATGCTGCATTTGCTGCATCCGGAATTACCAGTGCAACCATCAGCGGACTTTCTCAAGCCCAGGCAGTGAACATCTTAACGTATCATGCGCTAACTGCCAGGGTAGCTTCTTCAGCAGTTCCTGCGAGCGATACCGTAGTCTCCTTACAAGGTGAATACATTTTCGCGTCTAAGAATGCCAATGGAGTATTTGTAAACGGTGTAAAAGTAAAAACTGCAGATGTAAGTGCTTCCAATGGTATTATCCATGTTATTTCTTCTGTACTTGCAGTGCCTGAGAATACCATTGCCGATATCGCCATTGCCACACCTGATTTATCTTTATTGGTAGCGGCAGTAACCAGGGCCGGATTGGTAAGTGCTATCAGTGACCCTGCTAAGTTTACCGTGTTTGCCCCAACCAATGCGGCATTTACAGCGGCGGGTTTCCCAACAGAAGCATCTATCAATGCAGCTCCTGTAGATGCCGTTGCAGCGATTGTGAAAGCGCACATCATTCCAACCAATGTATTTGCCAGTGACCTCATCGCAGGTGCTACTGCCAATACTTTGCAAACAGGGGTTTCGCTCACCATTGCCACAACGCCACCATCAGTAAAAATCACCGGAAGTGCAAATCCGGCTTCCATTATCAATGTTTCTGGAAATCTGTATAACATATTGGCCACCAATGGTGTGGTACATGTGATAGACAGGGTATTGCTTCCTTAATCATAAAAAATAAGTATCAACGGTCAACTTTTTGCGAAGTTAACCGTTGATACTTTTCAACAATAGCCGTATGTTCACGCATAGGTACAGGTACGTTTTTGCATTGCTGTTATCGGTGTACACTTACCTGAATACAGAGTTTTGTAATGTGTACGACTATTTCAACATTCGCATCGAATGGTACTACGCCTTTGCCACAATTACGCTGATTAGTTTTTTCATCCTCGAAACCAACCGCATCCTAGAACCATTTGTGCGGCGGAGGGTTCCCCCCGAAAAATTTAAAAAAAGGTTTCCCCTGGTTTTTTTCCTGGCTGGCAATACGGTTGCCAGTTTAATCACGATAGGAACTGTCTTGTTCATGGGGATGATTGTTCACCCATACTCATTGCAGGAAAATGTGATCCCGTTAAAACTCAATCTCACTTATGCCTGGTTGCTCACATTATTGTATCACCTGATCAATACGGTGATATTTTATTTCAAAGAATATAAATACACCCATTCTCAGGCCGAAGAGTTGAAAAAATTCCGCACACAAGCCGAATTGCAACTGGTGAAAAATCAAATCAATCCGCATTTCCTCTTTAACAACCTCAATGTATTATCAACATTGGTGATGCAAAATAATTCTGAAGCCAACCGCTTCATTGAAGAGTTTTCTAAAGTGTACCGTTATATCCTTACCAACC